>JAAETT010000525.1 GCA_024228115.1 bacterium | reverse complement strand
TCCGAATAGAGCCTTGAATCAATCGCACTGAAGTGGCCTTGTTGGGTGTCGGTGGAGAAGCCTTGTAACTCCTTCATCTCACACTCACAGGGCCATTTCAATGTCCGGCGTTCACCTCACAACGACGGATTGGGGCTAGGAGACCACCCCATGGCATCCATCGAAGACTTCAAGCAGGAAGTTCGCAGCTGGGTCGAAGAGACTCTTCCGGCCGAGCTGCGTGTCGGGAATCGAAAGAATCTACCCAAAGAACCGCTGAACAAATGGATCGATGCATTGGTTGGGCGCGGCTGGGTCACGCCCAGCTGGCCTACCGAATACGGGGGTGGCGGGCTCGATCGCAAGCATACGGCAGCATTGATGGCCGAGTTCAAGGCCGTTCGGGCACCGATCATCAGTTCCTTCGGAACCAGCATGCTGGGACCGACGCTCCTGGAATTCGGGACGGAGGAGCAGAAGCAGGAGTTCCTGCCGCAGATTTCGCGACACGAAATCAAGTGGTGCCAGGGCTACAGTGAGCCGGGTGCCGGATCGGATCTGGCAAGCCTGCAGACACGGGCCGTCCTCGAAGGTGACGAGTACGTGATCACGGGCCAGAAGATCTGGACGACGGGTGCTGACAAGGCCGACTGGATCTTCTGTCTGGTCCGCACCGATCCCGATGCGCCCAAGCACGACGGCATCAGCTTCATCCTCTTTCCGATGCACCAGGATGGGGTCGAGGTGGCACCACTGACCTTGATCGACGGAAGTGCAGACTTCTCTCAGGTGTTCTTCGATGGTGCCCGGGCGAAGGCCAAGAACGTGATCGGGCCCGTGAACGGCGGGTGGACGGTCGCGAAGCGATTGCTCCAGCACGAGCGGAGCACGGATGGTGGAAGTGAGGGCGGACTCAGTGGTGCCCAGAAGGAAACACTGGTCGAGTTGGTGAAGCGCGAGGTGGGTCTCGAGAACGGTGTGCTCGCGGATCCGGCCATCCGGCAACGGTTGGCTGCCCAGGAACTCGAGGCCCGGGCTTTGAGCCTGACGATGCGGCGCGCAGGACAGGAAGCGCGCGCTGGCCAGACGGGACGCGACATCGGGTCACTCGGTAAGTACCGCTGGGCGAACATGGTGAAGAGCGAGCAGGACATCGCGATGCTGGCAGTCGGCACTCAGGGTCTGGGCTGGGACGGTCCCGGCTTCGAGGGCACCCAACTCGAACGCACACGGGCGTGGCTCACGACGAGGGCCGATTCGATCTGGGGCGGCACCAACGAGGTGCAGCTCAACGTGATCGCGAAGCGGGTGTTGCTGATTCCGGAGTAGGGCGTCAGCTGGCAGGCTTTCGACGGAGCACGCGGGCCTCTCCCCTGCGCATCGTCAGGTGTTCGGCATCGAAGAGTTCCATCAGGGGGACGGCGTACTTCCGGGTCGTGCCGATCATCTCTTTGTAGGCGGGCGTCGGTAGCTCCTCGTGAGCTTGCAGGTGAGCAACGACCTTTTCGCGAAGCTCATCCACGGCGACCTTGTCGAACCAGAGATCGCCGGGTGCCCGGGTCAGGGAGCCGTCGCGCTCCAAATGGGCGAGAACCGGACGAAGCTCATCCGGCGAAAACGTGAGCGCAGCGGACCACTCGGAGAGTGTCGGCGGTTCTAGCGCCGCCAGCATGGCGTCGGCACGCAGGCGGGCGGCCAGAACTTCTTGTGGCTGCGTGAGGCACGGCACGAAATCCGTGGCTCGAACCGTCTTCTCTTCGATCTCGATGACTCCGAGATCGGCGAGATGGGCGAGCAGGAATTCGAACGCGGCGGCGGGAACATTCTCAGGTAGACATCCACCCAGCGTCGCCCGTGGCATGCCGGGTTCGAGCGGCTCGCGCTCGTGAAAGCTGCGGAGAGCCGAGAGAAGTCGATCGGCGAGTTCCTCCCGTGCGGCAGCGGCGATCCATAGTTCGGGGCCGAGCGGCAGCACGGCGTCGGCCTGTCCGGCCAGGCTCGAGCTCACTTCCTGCGACGAAAAGCCGGTCTCACGCGAGAGCTTCTGCTTCGAGACGGCGGCAAAGCCGGCCCTGGAGATGCGGCAGCATAAGGAGGCCGTGGCATCCTCCCCCGCGAGAACGTCCAGATCCTGGACGAGTGCCGGGTCGTTCCTGCGGCGCTGGGGCGGAGCTACGTCGAGCACCCGTCCTCCGCCGAGGGTCGCGCCTGCGTTTTCCGCACGATGGAAGCCGCGCAACACGAAGCGATCCCCGGGAAGAAGCCCGAGGGCCTCCCCATCGACGTGGATTCGCGCGAAGCCCGTCTGGCCAGGCGTGATCTCTTCCGTTCCGATCGGTGCGACGCGTGCTCGCCGCTCGGCCGTCCCGCATAACAACTCTACTGAGGACGGGTCGTTCCCGAGCAGCGGAGCCCCCGGCAGCCAGTGGAGCAGGGCATCGAAGCGATGGGTCGGAGCGAGCGCCTCCGGCCGGGTGAGGAGCAGGCCGCGCGAGAGTTCTGCCAGCGCCACGTTCTGGATGTTCACGGCGCAGCGCGCACCGGGCCGAACGGAATCCACCTTCTCCCCGAAACTCTGGAGGCCCCGCACGCGTCCGACCTCAGCTCCCGGAAGAAGCTCCACCGGATCGCCTACGCCGAGAGCAGCGCCGATCAGCGTGCCGGTCACGACGCTTCCGAAGCCGCGCATCTCGAAGCGCCGGTCGATCCAGAGACGCGGCGGTCCGTTGCGCGGTGTGCGGGCCTCCGCGACGAGGGCCAGCTGGCCCAGGGTCTGGCGGAGTTCTGTCAGTCCCTGGCCCGAGCGCGAAGAAACGGGGATCACCTTCGCCCCTGAAAGACAGGTTTCACCCACCAGGTCGGCGACCTCTTCCCGCGCCAGCTCGACCATCTCTTCGTCGACGAGATCTGCCTTCGTCAGCGCCACGACGCCGAGTTGCAATCCGAGGAGATCGCAGATGGCCAGGTGCTCGCGCGTCTGCGGCATGACCCCTTCGTCCGCAGCGACGACGAGCAGCACCAGATCGATACCGGCAGCGCCGGCCACCATGGTTCGCACGAGGCCCTCGTGGCCCGGCACATCCACCACGCCGAGCCGGAGCCCGTCTTCGAGATCCAAAGGCGCGAAACCCAGCTCGATGGTGATTCCCCGGGCCTTCTCCTCCGGCAGACGGTCGGTATCGATGCCGGTCAAGGCTTCGATCAACGTGGTCTTGCCGTGATCGATATGCCCGGCGGTGCCGAGGATGAGCGGGGGGCGTTCGGGGTCGGCCACTAGCCGGAGCCGGGCCCGATCGTGTCACGGCCCATATACGGCTGCAGGGCTTTCGGCACTCCGATGTTGCCGTCTGCTCGCTGGTGGTTCTCGAGCAAGGCCAGAATGGCTCGCGAGTTCGCAACCGCGGTGCCGTTCAGCATGTGTACCAGCTCGTTCTTCTTCGTTTCCTTGCGTCGGAAGCGCGTCTTGAGCCGCCGTGCCTGGTAGTCGGTGCAGTTCGAGGTGCTGGAGACCTCACCGTAGGAGCCACTCTCACCGCGTCCGGGCATCCAGGCCTCGATATCGAATTTGCGAAAGGCCGGCGCACCGAGATCGCCCGAGGCGATGTCGATCACCTGGTAGGGGAGCTCGAGCCCGCCGAAGATCTTCTCCTCGAGCGAGAGAAGGTGTTCGTGCATGGCCTCCGAATCCTCGGGGCGCGTGATGACGAACATCTCGACCTTGGTGAATTGGTGCACCCGGTAGAGGCCTTTGCTCTCGCGACCCGCCGCACCGGCCTCGGTACGGAAGCAGTGGGAGATCCCGGCCATCTTGATGGGAAGATCGCTCTCGTCGAGAATCGAATCGGCATGCATACCGCCGAGTGTGATCTCAGCGGTGCCGACCAGGCAGAGATCCGCATTCGAGAGCGAATAGATCTGGGTTTCCTCGCCGCGCGGGTTGTAGCCGATGCCGGCGACGATCTCGGGGCGGGCGAGATCGGGTGTGACATAGGGAACGAAGCCGTCTTCGAGGAGGATGTCCAGGGCATATCGCTGCAACGCGAGTTCGAGCAGGACGGCGCCATTCTTCAGGTAGTAGAACTTGTTTCCCGCCACCCGCGCGCCAGCTTCGAAATCGAGCAGGTCGAGCTGGGTGCCAAGCTCCAGATGGTCTCGGGTTTCGAAACCGAAGTTCGTCGGGGTGCCGACCTGCCGCACCAGGCGAAAATCTTCTTCTCCGCCTTCGGGTACCTCCGGGTGGATGAAATTCGGGAGCATGCCGGCCCGTTCATCGAGTTCGGCCCGGGTGGTGTTCAGCTCAGCCTCGATCCGTGCGACCGCTTCCTTGAGAGCGCGGCCCTCGGCGGTATGCGCGGCTCGTTGTTCATCGTCGAGCTTCTGCTTGCCCGCCTTCTGGTGCTCGTTGCGTCGCCGGTTCGCTTCGTTCAGCTCCGTCTGGCGGGCCGCGACCTGCTCGTAGAGCGCAGCAGCACCCGCCACGTCAGCCTTGACACCGCGCTTCCGACAGCTCTCTTCGATCTCGTCGCGGCGATCCGCGAGACTCCTGGGATCCAGCATGGCCGAGAAGGGAAGCAACTCCCCAGCGTCAGCGCAACGCTGGTGGTCGAGCCCCCCCCCCCCCAGCGTCAGCGCAACGCCGATGGCCTAGCCGGGAAGGGTCACCACGAGGGGCTTGTCGCGGGTCAGGATCACGGTGTGCTCGAATTGGGCCGCACGGCGGCCCGGATCGGTGAGGAGGGACCAGCCGTCGTCGCCTTCTTCGACCCAGGGTGTGCCATCGGTGACGAAGGGCTCGATGGCGAGGACTTGACCTTCCTCGAGGCGCCGACGATCCGAGGGCTCGTCGTAGCCCAGGATCTCTGTCGGCTCTTCGTGGAGGGATCGACCGACCCCGTGGGAACAGAGATTGCGGATCGTTGCGAAGCCTGCCCTGCGGGCCGTCTTCTCGAAGGCACGGCCTATGCGTCCGATTCGTGCCCCCGGCCGTGCCGCCTTGATCCCTTCGCGAAGCGCCATCTTCGCTGTCACGCAGAGGCGTTGGTCGCGCTTCGAGAAGGGCGAGACGGGGAAGCTCGCACCCGTGTCCGAAAAATACCCGGCACGGCTGCGGGCTGAGACGTCAATGTGCACCAGATCGCCGGCCCGGATCACGAGTTCACCAGGGATGCCGTGGGCGACCACCTCGTTCACGCTGATGCAGGTTGCACCGGGAAAACCGTAGGTGAACTGGGGAGCCGATTCAGCATCATGACGCGCCAGGAAGGTGGCGCCGATCTCGTCGAGTTCACTCGTCCGGATGCCCGGCTCGAGGGCCTGGCCCATCTCCCGCAGGCAACGTGCAACGATGCGGCCGATCGTCTTCAGCCCGCGGACGTCCGTTTCGTCGCCAATGCTCATGCTGCTCCAGATCGACCGTCGCGGGCCTTTGCCTTAGTTCGCCAACTCTTCGGCGAAGAGTGCCTCGACCCGCTGCCAGGCTGTCGCCGCCGATTCTGCGTGATAGGTTGCGCGCTGGTCACAGAAGAAGCCGTGGTCGGCGGGCTCGAAGACGACGATTTCATGGTGTGTCTTCGCCGCTTCGAGTGCGGATGTGATGCTTGCGACCTGATCTGCCGGGATCAGCAGATCCTGTCCGCCAAACAAGCAGAGGATCCGCCCCCCGATCTTCCTGGTTCGCGAAAGGGTGGGCTCCTTCCCTCCAGGGCCTTCGGCTGCGGCAATGCCACCGCCATAGAACGAAGCCGCCGCGGCGACATCGGTTTCACATGCCGTGAGGTAGGTCATGTGTCCGCCGATGCAGAAGCCGATCGTCCCGATCTTGGCCGTCACATCCGACCGATCCGTCAGGAAGGCGAAAGCGGCCTGGGCATCGGCCACCATCTGGTCGGCGTCGAGGAGGTGGAGTCCCTTCATCCCCTCCTCGAAGCCCGCGTTGTCGTAGCCCAACTCGATTCCAGGGGCAGTGCGATGGAAGAAATCGGGAGCCAGCGCCACGTAACCCAGGGCAGCGATTCGCTCGGTGATATCCCGGATATGCGAGTTCACACCGAAGATCTCCATCCAGACGATCACGCCGGGGAACGGTCCGTCGCCTTCCGGCCGGGCCAGGTAGCCCCCCATGGTCGCGCTGTCCACGGAGATCTCGATTCTCTCGATCTCAACTGCCATCTCTTCCGGGCTCCTTGTCGCGGGATGCGGACGTTAGCCAACGCGGATCTCCCCGGTCATTCTTCCAATAGGCAGAATACTGTGTAAATGACTGAAATCATGGAAGAAAATATCGATGGAGCAGAGCCGCTGTTCAGCGGGCAATATCACAAGTCAGAAGCTCGGGTCAGCCGATAGGGAGGTATGCGCGCGGTCCGGTTCTTTCTCGTCTTGCCCCTGCTCTTCGTGCTGGGCGGATGCTTCGTGTTCGATGAACTCGATTGGGGAATGGCCGAACTCGAAAAACATCCGGTCAAGCCGGGGGCGTCCCGGTCTCGTACGGCCAAGAAGAACGCCGAACCAGCGACCCCTTCTGCATCCTCGAGCGATTCCTCCTGGGCAGACAAGTTGCCCGACCCTCGCCAATGGTGGAGTGATGCGCGCACCGTGAGTTCGGCGGAGAAGGACGAGAGCATCGTGCGGTGTCGGCTCGATGGACAGGATCAGTTCATGCGGATCCACGAATGTCAGACTCGGGGTGGGCAGGTCGGAAGCTGACGTCTTCTGGCCTACGCCCGACCTGGCGTGTCTACGCGAAGAGATCCCGAAGTAGAACGCGAAGCTGGGGGCCCGGGCGCCAGCTCTGTTCGATCCGATCGATTGCGAGTTCCGTTGGCCCGAGGAGCCAGCAGGCTTCTGGACGCAGGCCGGTGAGCGGCGGCCCGGCAAGGTTCAGCTCGCAGATATCCCGATGTTCCCGGATCTCCTGGTCCTGGTCTTCATCGAGCCAACGCAGGGGCAACCCTTGCGTACGGCATACGTAGGGGCGGTTGGGATAGATGCGGCAGCTGTCATCCTCGGAGAGGAACGCACAGGCGCCTTCGGAATGCGGGTTCGCTTCGGCCAGGAGCGCCGGATGCCCGCGCCGAATGCCCTCCGCTTCGATCTGGCTGACGCTCAAGCCATCGATGCAACACGAGGCGCAGCCGCGTGCGCACTGGAGCCGGTCGGCGTGTTCGGCGCGCAGCGCTTCCGCACGTCGGTCCACATCGCCATGCAGGCGATGAAGCGCGGCCAACGCCTCGTTGGAGTCGCTCAGAGGAGGCCTCGTGAACTCACGGGCCGGGTTCCGCCGCACGATGTCGAAAGGTTCGTGCGGGGAGCGGGTCGTATCCCCAGCCCCCAGTTCCGGGTTCGGGCCGATCTCCGGTCAGATGCTCGTAGATGGCCATCGGCATGGTGCCATTCACTGCGCTGCGTAGTTCTCCCAGCTTGCCAGCTTCGACCAGCGGCTCTCCCCAGATCGCAAGGAATGCGTTCTTTTCATGAAAGGACTCCCCTGCGTGCCGGCCGGGAACGCCCGAGTTGTAGCCCACCCCGTTGCGAGGGAAGAGGTTGATCGTTCCGGCTCGCTCCGCATCGTAGAGATGGGCGAGTTGGACGACCGAATCCGGCCGCGCCGTGTAGGACGCAATCTGGCGCCAGGCTGTTTCGTCGCACCAGGTTTCGGGCGCGTCTTCGGAGGCTGCCAGGCAACGCGTCCGCAAGCGCGCATGCTCTTCTCGGTCGGCCGCAGCGAGCGACTCGTAAGGTGAGAGCACATCGGTCGCAAGGAGATCGCTGCCCTCGAAGGTGTAGAGGATGCGTCTTCCCTGCCGTCGGATCCTCGCGGAAGCCAGTTTGTCGCCCCGCTTACCGAGCACCAGCACGGCCCCGCCAGCGGGCGAGCAGGAGGAATCCCGAACGACCAGGTAGTCCAGGGAATCCGCCAGGCGTGTCGTGAGTTCGCCGAGTAGATCGATGGGTCGAGTGTTGGGTGCTGCCAGGGGGCGCAAGGCCCGCAGTTCTTCGGCGAGAGGTTGCGTGGGAAATCCGTCGCCCTGGTCCCGGAAGAGATCGAGCATGTAGTTGCCCCCCGCCGTAGAGGCGACGACGACATCGATGCCCTTCATCGTCGGCGGATCGAAGGGGTTCGTGAGCTTTGGGCCCTCGCCTTCATCCGAAGAGATCTTGACGATCTTGAAATCCACACCTGCCGCGCGCAGCGGGTCGAAGACCTCTACTTCGGGGTTCAACAAGTGGAAGACGGGCGCCAGGCCGTGGTCGCCGGCAAGCCCGAAGAGGGTGCGGGGCAGCACTCCGGCTTCTCGGTACGCGCGCTGAACCCGACCGAGCCAATAGTCGAGCCTGTTCAGCTCCCCCGACGGGGCCAGGATTTCATCCGAGAAAGGTCCGGTAAAGTGCGCAAAATGGTCTGGCCACGGGTTGTAGTAGACCATGAGCTCTGGGAGCGTCCGCTGCTCGAGCCGGGCGATCTCCTGGATCCAGCGATGCGCGAGCTTTCGATTCTGCTTGTCACCGATTTGCTCCCAGAGTGCATACCATGGGCGCTCGCCAAGGAACATCGAGCGCTTTGCAAGGAGCTTCTCGCGTAGCTTGCGGAGTTCTCGCTCGGTCTGGCTTCGCCGCTCGAGCTCCGCTGCACACAAACGATCGCCGAAATCGCGCAGCTTTTCACCGAGGCCCAGGTTCAGAAGGGCGTCGATGCCGAACTGGGCACGTTCGTCGTATTGGGCCGTGCAGCTCAGGCTCCCGAGCTGGGGCAAGCGTTCGAAAAGGCTCTGCATGCCGGCCTCGTCGGCAAGCTGAACCAGTTCCACCGCATCGCTTCCGTAGAAGTAGTAGGCACGCCCCCGTCGCTCGCCGTGGCGCGTGAAACCGCGATCGACGAAATGGAAGTTGGGCAGGCCCGTGGAGTGCTCGCCAGCGACCGGTGCGCCTGTCAGCGCGACCGGGATGTTGCGAACGCTGATGGTAGGTGTCGTCGAGATCCCGATCGGGACCCAGAGGCTTCGTTTCGTTCTGCGCAGTTCACGAAAGAACGGCAGGTAGGCTGGATGGGAGAAACCGGAGGCTGCGAAGGATTCGAGGAAGAGGGTCTGCTGGCCTTTCGGTGCGCGAAGCGATCTTGCCGCCGGCGGGGCCCCACCGGCTTCCAGCTGCTCGCGGGCAATCGCCTGGACGAAGGGATGGCTGGCATCACCCAGGGCCAGTGAGTTCATGAGCGCGCCCTGCAACCCATCGACGACGATCGCCACGCCATAGCGACGCTGCCGGTTGGCATGTTCGAGGAACGCCCAGAGCTCCCCGCCATTCGGCGTATCGAATTCGTGGCGCATCCAGCTTTCGAGTTGCTGTATACGAAATGCCCTGGCAGCAAAGAAACGGTAGTTCCGGCAGACGGTCTGGTCGATGAAGCGGATCAGGGCGGCCGTTGCTGCATCGAGCCGGGAGTCATCACGGAGGACGCCATCCACGGCGGCGCCTACGTCGGCCTGCTCCGCCAACTGGGTCCGCAACGCCTGCAGAACGCCGCGCACTGCATGTCTTGCGCGGGCGGTGGCCTCCTCCAGACCGCTCTCCAGGGTTCGACTCTCGCAGGCGAGACGATCGTTGATGCTGAAGTCCTGCTCGTCCTGCAAGAACAGCACATCGTAGAAGCCGATCAGATGGCGAAGAAGTTCTGGATCGAGTGTTGGAAGCTCTGCCGCCGCCTCCTTCTCCTCAGCCTTCTTCCACCTGAACATGGAATGCTCCATGCCCGGGCTCCCATCGCTCGGCCGGAAGGAGCCCCGCAGGTGGTCGTCGAAGGTTTCTGCGCTTCGACCCTCCGGCGCCGTGTACATCTCCCGCAAGAACAGCAGAAAGGGCACCAGCTCGTCGACGAAATCGCTGGCGCGAATTCGAGCCCGCACACGGGCATGCACATCCGCCGGGAGTTCCAACTCGTCGACGAAGCCTTCCAGCTTCGCCCGGGCGAAGAGTGAGATGGCCAATTGCGCCGGTACGCGGCGCAACCAGGCTTCGGCGTCGTAGACCTCCCGAAGCCGCAGCTCGATCGCACTGGTGAGCGGGCGTTGGAGCTCGCCGCATGCCAAGCCAAGGCTTGCGAGCAAGCCCAACAGGCACGAGACGAGGCCAGGAAGCCTGGGGTTCACGAGCCGAACCTGGCCCGTCTCCGGAACGGGTCCGAGAGTGGCGCTGTTCGCATGTCCAGCGCCGGCGAACTAGCGGAGACGCAGCTCGAGCATCGAGCCGACGGTCGTCGCTTCGAGGTTGTTCCACTCGGCAAGCAGGCGACAGCGAGTGACCTGCGCGCTTCCGGGTGAACCCATGTTGATCCGCATCACGCCACTCTGGCTATGATTCAAACGCTCGATGATAGTTTGCCAGTCTCTTCGACTTGCCATCGGTACCTCTCCCAAAAGAGGGAGTTAGTTAGCGCATCTGACCACCGGCTCGCCACCGTTCCGAGCGAATCTCAGCGGGTTAGGCTCGAGAAGAGCCATGATTGCGCTGGATGAGTTCCTGGATCGGCTGTTTCGCCTGGCCGTGGACCGCGGCCCCCGGCGCTTTCCCCGTCGTCGCCGCGATCGCCAGATTCTGATGAAAAGCATCCTGATGCTGCTAGACTGAGCTGAGTCTAAAAGGTCTAGACACCTTTGATCTGAAACGAGTGAGGGCCAAACGCCCATCCGTTCTAAGTTGTGGTTACGACACAACAACTTGGGAGGATGTGCGATGACCCTCGACGACAGGGTACACGCTCTTCGG
>JAAETT010000524.1 GCA_024228115.1 bacterium | reverse complement strand
GCAGGAGCAGGCTGGTGAGGATCAGAACGTGCACGACGGGAAGGTAGGCCCCTCCGACTCTTGGGGTAGGCGGGCGCGGGGGCTGCCCACTCTCGCACGCGTCGAGCCCGGCTCCGGGCCGAACTCGGCGCCAGCCCATGAGCCCCGTGCGGGGCTCCGGATGGGCGGGCGGGGGGTTCTGCGTGGGGCTTGCGGGTGCGAGCCGGCATCCGAGTTCTGCGTCGACGACCAAGCTCGATCCCGGTGCGCTACGGAAAGAACGTCCCTGTTCACGACGGTTCACCTCGAAATGCAGAAGCTGCTTGGAGGCCAAAGGAATCGCACCAGCGCTCCTCTTCGGCAGATGTCACTGAGGAATGCAGCATCCCTAAACCTCGTTCCCGCGCGTACACGGCATGTCCGACTTCATGAAACAGAAGGAATATCGCGTAGCGCCGTGCCGCGTTGGCGGACCAATAGACTTCGGAAGCTCCCTTGATGACGTCTCCCCCGCAGGTTTCGACTGGCTTGAGCCACTTCTTGGTTTGCGAGAGCAACCTCGTCTTGGATCCACAGAGAAAGAAGTTGATTCGAATCTCATAGGTAGGCCCGCGGCCAACAATCCTGGCTTCCTGAGTAGTCGTTTGATTGCAACCAAACCTAATCTTGCTGATCGCACCAAGTATCTCTTTGGGAGCGAACGACTGGAGCGCACTCTTCACCTCCCTCGCATCGATAGGATACGTCACACCGAGTCCTGGTTTGTCGAAGTAGATCCTCAAGTCTTCTTCCGTAGACTATCCGGTGCTCAGTTGGCGAAGGGGATGTCCCGTCCGCTGTTGATCTTCTCTGAGCGGCGGCTCCGGTTTGAATCCTAGGCGACGCGCTTTGCAGTCGCCTCTTCGCTGGTTTCGGACACGGTGAGAGCTCGGACGAGCTTCTCGATGTCGCGCCACCCT
>JAAETT010000523.1 GCA_024228115.1 bacterium | reverse complement strand
GCAGGAGCAGGCTGGTGAGGATCAGAACGTGCACGACGGGAAGGTAGGCCCCTCCGACTCTTGGGGTAGGCGGGCGCGGGGGCTGCCCACTCTCGCACGCGTCGAGCCCGGCTCCGGGCCGAACTCGGCGCCAGCCCATGATCCCCGTGCGGGGCTCCGGACGGGCGGGCGGGGGGTTGTGGGTGCGAGCCGAGTTCTGCGTCGATGACCAAGGCCGACCTCGGCGCGGAACTGAATTGCGGAAAGAGCGTCCCTGTTCCTCATCGGATGGGCTCAGGGATTCAGCTTTGCCGCCGCCACGAACTCTCGCGCTTGATCCGTGACCACGGATCTGCTGAGCTGAGAAAAAACGCCCTTGGCGTTAGGTATGTTGAGCACGATGAAGGTCCCGTCATCTGAGAGCACTACAGAGAACGAACCTGCGCTCAGGCGGATACCCGGCGCGTAGGAATTCCAATCGCGCCGCCATCCCCCTCGATTCACATCAAGCCACGCCTGCATCTCCTGCACGAAGGGATGCGTCGGGTCGACAGGTCCTGACTCGACAATTCTTCCCTGCGAGTACACGAAGAACTCAAGATTATCCGGCAATTCCATATCGTCTTTGGAGAGCGTTTGGTTGCATCCCGCGAAGAGCGCTGCAGCAAGTGCACAGATCGCCAGCCGCCGTCTATTTGCCAAATTCGCCTCGCTTTTTGCTTTCTTCGGATTTCATTAAGAGTGTCCTGCGAGTAGTCTCGACAGCTATTGCCGACGGGAGATACGGGCCCGTATCTCCCAGCTGAGACTCGAGCCACTCCTTGATCGCTGCGTCCTTACTAGGCGTTGTCGAGATAGTGTCCTGAATCTTGGTTTCAGGGGCAGGATCCTTGTAGACAACCCCCGAGCCTTCCTCTCCGGGACCTGTCTCGCCGGAACTGCTGGCCCCAACGAAACCATCACTTTCCCCGCCAACTGGCAGCCCAAATGATTGACCGTAAGAACCCGTCGGCGTATCAACCGACACCTTTTGATGGAGCCCGCCGACGGCCGCGGTGTTTGAATACCTAACGTCCAATCCGTTCGGGTCATACGCGACAATCGGATTGTTCAACGCGTACGTATAGATGGCGATCCCACCCTGTTGCGCGATCGGATCCGCGTTGATGTGCCTCCCTGTTGTTGGCGATCACGAGAAACCGTAGAAATCTGATCATCTAGCCGTGGTCGCGCGCGAGTGCTGGTTTCTCGTCAGAACGGCGGATCGGTGTCGAGTTCGCGATCGAGAGCCGCGAGGTAGTGTCTGATCTGGCGATCGAG
>JAAETT010000522.1 GCA_024228115.1 bacterium | reverse complement strand
CAAGGCTCCACAGCATCTAACGGTATGCGTTGCTCGCGTCATCCGTACCTGACCAACCATACTGATGCAGATTGCTGGGTACAGCACCCAGAGAAATACGGGAGTCGACCGAATTTTTGGAATAGAGGATCTAGCCAAGGTAATGACCGGCAGAATACTCAACGGAATCAAGATGGAGATACTCCACCTGCCAATCGCCGAAATACAGTCCGCGGCCGCATATACTTCCCTTACTGTGACGGAGAAAATTTCCGTGTACCATGTGAGATAGAAGGATTAGCGGCCATGGCTGTTATCGACACAGGTGCTCAGAGTAGCCTAATCTCCAGTGAAATGAAGATTCGTATTAATCAGCGACACCCAGGGTTTCATTGGCACCACATGACAAAGCCTCCGATTGTGAGGGGTTTGCAAGAGGAGCCTTTGAAATTGGAGCCATACACCGCGCATCTCAATATCCGTACCTGCGGGAGGGAAATTTGCGGTCCCGTGAATATTGACCCTTCCAATTCGTTCGATATTTTGCTCGGTATACCGGCTATTAAAGCTCTGGGAATTGAATTGCGCATTCAGAAGCAATACGAGCTTCGCCCAACCTACGGGCCGTTGAGATATGCAGAATGTAATCTGCAGGATAAATCGGAAACAGAGCAGATAACCGCCTTGGAGAGGGCAAGCGTGTATCAAGGGAACGCTGACCCCTCAGCTCTCGTGGCAGAAATGTCACAGGAGTCGAATAGTTGGCAAACCTTAGTACACGATGACCCCGTCTCACGAGCTGAATTGAAGTGTTCTTACTCAGGATCTGCTCCATGTCTGAAAAAGACAAAGAAGATATTCGATGCACAGCAGCAAGTATCGGATCTGAAAGGTACACCGAAAGTGTACACTAAATCGACAACTACGACCTTTCCGGCAGAGGCTTCGACCACTCTGCACCTTAGGGTGCAAGGTGGGAACAAGGAAGCTAACTATCTAATGGAATTGAGTCGCGATCTTGCAAAGAAGGGTCTGGTTATGGGTGAATCGATAGTGAAAGTACGACCGTGTAAAACAGTTGTCGTCACAATCGATAATCCAACCACGACCAATGTGGTCTTAGAGAAAGGAACCCAAGTTGGAAACTTGGAGGGGGATATCGAAATCCTGACGGTAGATCAGGTTGTAGAGGAAATTCTGCAAAAGACGGAAGAATCTTCGAAGATTGGCCTCAATCAGACATCCCCAGAAAGCTTATTTGACCGAATCGAGCAAGTGAAAGAGATCGTCCGCAAGCAACTTCCTGAACCTTTGCGTGACCATCCAGACGGGAAAGCTATGATTGCTCTATTAGTGGAACACCACGAAGTCTTGTCTCTATCTGATCGAGAGATGGGCCATGCGAAAGGTGTTATCCATGAAATCGATACCGGCGATCATCGCCCGATCGCGCTCCCCATTCGACGTATGCCGTATGGTGACCGCGAGGAGGTGAAGAAACAGCTGGAAGACCTATTAGCTTCAGGGGTGATCGTTCCTTCTAAATCGGAATGGGCATTCCCTACCGTCTTGATTCGCAAAAAGGATGATAACAAGATCAGGATCTGCATAGACTACAGGGAGTTGAATCTTATCACAGTGAAAGACCGATATCCGCTACCTCGCTGTGATGACCTGCTGGATATGGCAGGCCAAGGCGGAGCCAAGTACTTCACCAAATTGGACTTGAAAGCGGGCTATCATCACATAAAAATGAGTGAAGAGGCCCAGCGGAAGAGTGCCTTTATTACTTGGATGGGAAATAATCCCCGCCTGTTCGAATTCGTCTATATGCCTTTCGGGTTAGTGGCAGCTCCAGCCACCTTTCAACGATGCATGAACAATGCTTTGCAAGGCTTGGATCAGTCT
>JAAETT010000521.1 GCA_024228115.1 bacterium | reverse complement strand
GTCCTTGGCGAATGTAAGATAAGCCGGATCAGTTTCCGTTAGCGATTTTTAGATAAAAATTGGACCGTGCGCCCTTGAATTGAGTCATTCGGTGGATAAGACCAGTTGGATCATTTTCCTTTTTGATTTTTAGATAAAAATTAGACCGTGCGCCCTTCAATTGAGTCCTTCAGAGGACACGATTGGCTGGTTCGTTTTTGCGTTATGATTTTTAGATTTTCCTGGACAGTGCCATGCACAGCATTTAACATTAACACGATTGGCTTCCCATTTGAGGAAAGCTGGTTGCCACTCTAACTTATCTCACAAACAAGATGACGTTGAGGCAAAAGCAGTAACAGATTCGGAAATCTGCAGCTTTGATTTACCTAGAAAAACTGTTTTCCATTGTTGTACATAACATGTCTGCATGGGCAATAATTTTGGGATGTGAACCATGGTTCCACGTGCTTTCGTGATGTTGATGGATCAAAACCAATAACAGATTCGGAATCACCGACCTTGATTTGCCCAGAAAAACTATTTTCCTTTGTTCAAAATGACATATTCGCATGGGTCATAATTTTGGGATAGGAACCACGGGTCCCACGGGCGCTGTAGGATTTCAATAGTAACAGATTCGGAATCAGCATGCCCGATTTACCCCAGAAGGATGGATTCAGCTGTTTTAAACCAGTTCAAGTGCAAAATTTTTGAATTCCGAAAAACAGCCCTTAAGTACTGAAGAATCCGAAATTCGGGACCCGATAACTTTTGACCGAAAACCGGAATCTGGGAGTTTGAAATTAGCTCTGGGCATATTTGGCCACAGAATCCGTCTGTCAAATCTCAGCTCGATCCGACCAGTAGTTCTCGAGATATGAGTGCGTAACAGACACACCCACACACACACTAACAGACGCGGTCCCTGTGTATTAATCCCAGAACGACCCTTGTACCGTGCGCTGAGGCGCACGGTAAAAAGCAATAAAAATGATCAAGAGTCAAAGTAATCTCCTTTGGCTGTAATGCACCGCTCCCAGCGCTGTGGCAGCTTTCTGATACCAAGATCGAACCAATTTGCTGGAAGGCCCCCTCACCCTTTCAGATCAGACTTAATTTCAGTCAGAGTCCCATGTTTCTTTCCACGCATGTAGTCTTTCATTGGTGCGAATAGGTAAAAGTCTGAGGGTGCC
>JAAETT010000520.1 GCA_024228115.1 bacterium | reverse complement strand
CACTACCTCGCGGCTCTCGATCGCGAACTCGACACCGATCCGACCGACACCGATTCGCCGTTCTGACGAGAAACCAGCACTCGCGCGCGACCACGGCTAGATGATCAGATTTCTACGGTTTCTCGTGATCGCCAACAGCTGATGGCCTGCACCGAGCTCGAATGAACCCATTCGGAAGGATGCCATGCTTCTCGACCACATCATCTTGCGCGTAAACGACGTTGGCGAGAGCGTGCGATTCTACACAGAGACGCTTGGGTTGACGGACGAAGGCAAGAGAGAACCCTTCGCCATCCTACGGGTGACGTCCGAGTTTACGATTCAGCTCGCTCCCTGGGGAACGGAAGGAGGTGAACACCTCGCCTTCTCAATGCCTCGCAAGGAGTTCGAGGAGGTGTTCGAGAGGGTTCGCGAGGCAGGGCTCGAGTTCGGCAATTCCTTCGAGTCCGTGGGCAACATGCAGGGCCCAGGAGAAGAGGAGGGCGCGCGTGGCGTCGGCGCCTCGCTCTATTTCTTCGATCCCAACAGACACGTGATCGAGATCCGACACTACGAGTAGGCCGGATTCTCGAGTGAGAGTCAGGCAGTTCGAATTCGGATCCATGGTCAGACCCAAGTGGTCGGCTGTCCAGCTCCCCGCTTGATCATTTCGGCGGGCGGCTGGCGAGTTGATTTCGCAAGGCTGCACGAATTGGCTGCTCGACCAGGCGGGGAGCGAACCGGCTCACGATCCTCCCGATCCGCGTAGGTGGCCTGGGTGGCGCTAGTCGCGTTCACCGAAGGGGATGCCGCTGGTCTCCTGCGGAAGAGAGTCCCTGATCTCTATCCATGGTGCCCTCGAACCGACCCTGAAATGCTGTTCGACCCGGCAGGAGGGATCCGAATCGAGCGTACCGAGACGAAATCCGAGAACCTGGGGCACGGCGTCTTCCCGCTTGAAGATCGGAGAGCCGCAACAAGAAGCGAAGAAACGCCTCACGCCGGGGCTGGATTCCCAGTGAGCGAGAAGCTCATCTCCCAGAACGACAGCGAAGTCCGAGGTCTCGACGCCGGCCGTGGTTCCGAAGCTCGAACCCGAATGCTTGCGGCATCGCCAGCAATGGCAGTATGTCACCGGGCCAAGAAGGTCTCCGCGGATCTCGTAGCGAATGCGACCGCATGCACAGGAACCCTCGAGCATTCGAACCTCGAATCTGCGTGCCTTCCAAACGACATGCGGTCCGTCCGCAGATCGGGTTTTCAGCAATCGGGGGCGAAGCGGAGCCCGGGCTCCTGGCGATGATTGTACAAGCCCGGGAAGTCAGTGCCCTGCTGGTGTACCGCCGGGTGCGGTATACCCGAGGGCGGGATGCCGAAAGCCAACATCGAGATCAAGGCGCGTTGTGGGGATCTGGTCGCTGCTCGGTCACGGGCGGAGGCCGTGGCTACGCGCTGGGTAGGCGTGGAACGACAAGTGGATACCTACTTCTGCACGCGAAATGGCCGTCTGAAGCTTCGCGAGTCTTCCCGCTCAGGGGGGCAGCTGATCCCCTACCTGCGCCCGGATCTGGAAGGCCCCAAGCGCTCGGACTACCAGTTGGTGCCGGTTCCGGAACCGGAGGAGACGAGGCGTCTGCTCCGTGCCCTTCTGGGGGTTCACAAGGTGGTGCGAAAAGAGCGGGAGATCGCGTTGGTCGGGAACGTGCGAATCCATCTCGACCGGGTCGAGGGATTGGGGACGTTTCTCGAACTCGAGGCCGTCTTCGATGCGAGCCCGGAGGCCGAGGCCGAGGAGCGCAAGAAAGTCGATCGATTGATGGAAGAGCTCGGCATCCGCACAGAAGATCTGATCGATACTTCCTATGAGGCGATGGTGGAGACGACGGAATGAGTGTGTTGGGCGAGGGAGTGGGTGTCGAGTTCGTCGAGGCAGGCGGGCTGCGTTTCGAGATGCATACGGCGGGGGATCCATCGAGTCGTCGTCTGGCTTTGTGTCTGCACGGGTTCCCGGAGCATGCTGTTTCCTGGAGATGGCAGATGCCGCTTCTGGCAAGACTCGGATTCAAGGTCTGGGCACCGAATCAGCGGGGCTACGGCGCATCGACGCTCTTCCCGAAGGTTGCGGACTACGAGATCGAACACCTGACGAGTGACGTCGGAAATCTGATCGATGCGGCGGATGTCGATGAGGTCGTGCTCATTGGTCATGATTGGGGCGCGATCGTCGCCTGGATGTTCGCGGCGCAGAAAGTGCGGCCGATCGATCGGCTGGTGATCATGGATGTTCCACACCCGACCTGCTTCCGGGACGCTCTCCGGAAGAACTGGCGGCAGAAGCTTTGCTCCTGGTACGCCTTGTTCTTCCAGATTCCCAGGCTCCCCGAGCGTCTGCTCACGCTTGGCAGAGCCCGGAGCATGGAGCGCATGTTTCGCCAACCGGGTGTGCCCGCCGATCGGTTCCCGAACGCCTTGATCGACGTCTACCGGGAGAACGCGCTTCGCCCGGGTGGCATGAAGGCGATGATCAATTGGTATCGCGCAGCGGGACGCAGCTTCGGCCGCGACGAACAGATCGCAAGGATCGAAACGCCCACCCTGATGCTGTGGGGAGAGAACGATTTCGCGCTCGGCAAGGAGCTCACCTACGGGACGGATCAGCATGTCTCGGATCTCACCCTGCGCTACCTGCCGGGTATCTCCCATTGGGTGCAGCAAGAGGCTCCGGAGACGATCAATCGCATGCTCGAAGCCTGGCTTCAGGAGCGAGAGGTGCCAGGGGCGGGTGCCTCAGCAGCCTGACCTTCGCTGCCCAGGGCCGACCAGGAGCGGCATCGAAGAAGCACCGGATCAGCCCTGTGGTGGTCGAAACCGCGCCCGAGCCGTCACGGCGTCAGCACGCACTTCGCAGCGATCGAGGTGGTCGTTGACCAGGCCCATGGCCTGCATGAAAGCGTAGGCGGTCGTGGGTCCGACGAAGGACCAACCCCGCCGCTTCAACTCCTTCGAGAGTGCGCGAGATTCGTCGGTCTCCGTCAGCTTCCCGAGAGTGGCGGCGGTCATCCGCTTCGGACGGCTCGCCGCTTCCGGCTCGAAGCTCCAGAAGAAGGCGGCCAGGGATCCGAACTCGTCGGCGGCTGCGCAGGCCTGGCGGGCATTGTTCAGTGTGGATTCGATCTTTCCCCGGTGACGCACGATGCCCGCGTCGCGCATCAGTCGCTCAACGCTGCGTCGGTTCCAGCGCGCGATCCTCTCGAAGTCGAAGCCGGCAAAGGCACGCCGGAAGTTCTCGCGCTTTCTCAAGATCGTGAGCCAGGAAAGCCCACTCTGGAAACCTTCGAGGCAAATCTTCTCGAATAGCCGCGTATCGTCTCGAACCGGGAAGCCCCACTCCCTGTCATGATAGGCGCGGTAGTCGTCATGCTTGCCGGGCCATCCGCAACGCACGATCCCGTCATCCCCGCGAACGGCCCCCAGGCCCATCTCAGCTTTCCCCTCGCACTACGAAGAGGGGCGATGACCAGGCCCGTTCCTGGGTGGGCGCCATGCAATTGTCCGGAACGGGTTGATTGAAGCCATTGGAGCGACACAGATGAGCCTGCATGCAGCGCCCCTCTGCGTCTCGCTCGCAGGCCAGGGGGTCGCCGTTGATCGTGGGTGTAGGTACCTGCAACGCGCGAACGTAGTAGATGAATTCCTGCCCGTTCTCGGTGTGCTCAGGATCATCGAAGACGACCCGGCAGCCTTCCGGATCGCCACTGCAGGGGATGACCCGCCACGGATCCTCGATCGCCTTTGCGAAATCGCCACCCGGGCGCACCCCGGGTCGGATGCGGACGACTTCGATGCGGTCGATCGGAATGCGGACCTCGCCCGGGTGGTGACACTCGTTCACGCAGAGTCTCGCCAGCTCCTCGGCGCCCAGGCGTTCCTCCACGAAGTCCGGGCAGCCCGGCTTCTGGACGAAGGCGCCGGCGGCGCGTACCTCGAAGCGCGGGACACCGGAAAGCGTCACCTCGGATCCCATCGGGTGGCGCAGGCCGTCTGCCGAGATCACGTCGAACCACAGCTGAATTCGCGGGCCCGAGGTTCCGTAGGTCTCGCGTCGTTGGAGAGCCGCAAAGATGGATTCCCGATCGCGCCGGGCTGCGTGAACAGCCGCCAGACCGCCGCTGTAGTAGAAGCTGTCGCCGCGTTTCAAGCCCGACGCCTGCAGAACGACCCGGGCACGCAGATCTTCGCGATCTTCTGTCCAGGCCGGTGCCGGCCGATTTCCGTCGGTCATGGCTCCCAGGCCGAACTCCTTGTAGCTGGAGCCGGGCCGTGCCCGGTGGTTGTCGCTCGCGCCGATCAGGCCAAAGCGGAAGCGGCCGTTCGCCTGTTCGGTCTCGAGGGCCAGGCCATATTGGGCGGATTGCTTTGGGCGATAGCCGAAAGATGGCAGGAAGGCGTCCTCGAGCTGCCCGCAGGTCCGCCAGTCCTCGGCGGCGGCGCCTTCCCGCCGGGCACCGATGTCGCCGAACGGAAGCCCACTGAGCGCATCCTGGCGCGCGCGCAAGACGCTGGCCTTGCATGCGGGGGATGCGGGGTCGGTGCAAGCCTCTCGCGCCAGCTCTCCGGCCCGCCAACAGCAGGGCGTGAAACCGGCGTGAGGAGCAGGGCAGGTCCACTCGCCGTCTGCGCCGACCTCCACGTGCCGCACATCACGCCACACCTCCGAGGTGCCATGGCCCGAGTACAGTTCGAGAAGCCGTTGTCGCGCCGGGTCGTGCATCGGGCCGAGCTGGTGATCGAAGCGCGCGCCGGGAGGGTTGGTCGTGCCCCAGGCCAGGCCATGAGGGATGACGAGGCTCGGGAAACCCCAATCGTCGAGTTTCTCGAAGAGCAGATCCGGGGTCGGAACGACCTCGGCACAATCTTCCGGCAACTCACGGACCGGCACACCCTCTGCGCAGCCAGGTGCGGTCAGGCCGTTCCACAGAGTGCGATGGTAGGCGGCGTAGTCGTTGGTCGGCTCCGGATCCGCAGCTGCCACGGCGCTACCGATCAGTCCCCAGACGTTGATCCGTGAGGCCGCGATGGGCCGGGTCGGAACCGCATCCTCTTCCGTATCCAGAAGGATGACGTTGCGATGGCCATAATGACTCTCTGGGCCGGCGATACTCGTCTGACTCCATTCCCAGCCGAGGAAAGCCACGACATCCGGGTCGTCGGGCGGGCCGGCGATGGCGTTGCACTCGCGGATCATCTTCTTCGTTTCTCGCCACTGCTCGCTCAGCAATCCCTCGGCGTGGTCGTTGATGCTCCAGAAATCGACGCCCGAGCAGAAACGTGCGAAGTCGCAGGCATCGGCCGGGGGGTGTGCGACTTCCCCGCCCAGAACCGGCAGCCCGAAGACGCGGGCATCGGCGGAGAACTGGGTGTGCACGTGGAGATCGCCAAACAGGATCTGCCGATCGCCCTCCCGGGCAATGCCGCTTGCTGCCAGGGCGGTGGCGCGGCTGGCCAGTACTGGATCGGGGATTCGCGCCTCGGTCGGCTTGCCTGCATCCGCAGGGCTTCCACCGCGCCCGGCCTGCCAGAAAAGGAAGAGACCAACGCCCGCGCCCAGCAGCAATGCCCCGGAGACGCCAACGAGGAGCCAGACGAGTCGGAGAATCCCGTGTTTCAAGGGAGGATGCGTCCTTTCGCGCCATATCGCGGCGGTGCAGGGTACCGCGGTAGAGAATTGCAGGCTTCACGACGAGTTGGAAAGCTCCGTCCCATGAAACCGATTTGCCTCGCCCTCGCGGCTCTGCTCCTACTGGTTTCCACACCGGTCCTCGGCCAGGACGGGGGTACGGGACCGAACGGCTTGGCCGAAGCGCGGATTGCGGAGCGGGATCGCGCACGCGCCGCCCGTCTTGCCAGCCCCCGCTCCACCATGCGCAGCTTCCTCGTGGCGATGAACGATCTGTGGAATCGGCCCGGCGCCTGGGAGGAAGCCGTCTCGTGCCTGGATCTCGACCTCCAACCGGAAGGCGATGGCCGCGAACTCGCGCGGCAGCTCTACGCGGTTCTCAACCGGGTCGAGCTCATCGATGTGAACGTCCTTCCGGCTTCTCCCGCAGCTGAGCTCGAAGAGTGGACCTGGTTTCCGGATCGCCAACGCCACCGTGCCTTTCTCCGCCAGATCGGTCCGCCTGCCGGTGGCATCGTTCTGCGCAAAGGCGAAGCCGGCCTCTGGCGCTTCGATGCGGAAACCCTGGCGACCCTCCCGGCCCTCGAAGCCCAGGTTGCCGATCTCCCGCTGGTCGCGGGCCGCGAGATCTTGACCGTCGGCGATTGGGTGGAGCGCCGCGTGCCAGGCCGCTTGATCGAGACCCGGTTTCTCGGGCTGAAGGCCTGGCAGTGGATCGGCATCTTCGGCGTCATCCTGCTCGGTCTGATCGCTGATGCGTTGGTGCGCGGCATGCTCCGTGTGGTTTCCGGCCGGATGGCCAGCCGCGCCGGCGGGCGCGAAGATCCGGAACAGTTGCGCCTTACGCTTCGTCCCATCGGGCTCACGGTGGCGGCGTTGGTCTGGCTGCTTGCGCTCCGCATCGTCGATCTCCAGACCACCCTCGAGTTGATTCTCGAAGGCGCACTCCAGATCTTCCTGGTGTTCACGGCCACGCTCTCGGCGTGGAGGCTGATCGATCTGGTGGCGGGCGTCGCAATCAGCCGTGCGGAACAGACGGTGAGCAAGATCGACGACATTCTCGTTCCTTTGGTCAGCCGCGCGCTCAAGCTCTTCGTGCTGACGATGGGGATCGTCTACGCGGCTGATGCCTTGGACCTTCCGATCGCACCGCTCCTGGCTTCGCTTACCGTGGCTGGCGTCGGTTTCTCGTTCGCTGCCAAGGACACGGTCGAGAACTTCTTCGGGTCGATCGCCGTGATTCTCGACCGGCCCTTCGAACTCGGGGATTGGATCGTGATCGATGACACGGAGGGAATCGTCGAAGCTGTCGGCTTCCGTTCGACCCGGGTGCGCACATTCTACAATTCCCAGATCACCGTTCCGAATTCGAACCTCGTTCGCGCACGGGTGGATAACTACGGACGCCGTCGCTACCGGCGATGGAAGACGACCCTGGGAGTGCAGTACGACACCGCGCCCGAAAAACTGATCGCCTTTGCCGAGGGGATCCGGGAGTTGATTCGAACCCATCCCTACACACGCAAGGACTACTACCAGGTCTGGTGCAACGAGTTTGGCCCGTCGAGTCTCGATGTCATGCTCTACATGTTCTTCGAGGTGCCGGATTGGAATACCGAGTTGCGCGAGCGCGAGCGGCTCTTCCTCGACATCGTACGCCTGGCCGATCAGTTGGGCGTGCAGTTCGCCTTCCCCACCCAGACGGTGCATGTCTTTCCCGGTGAATCCGCGGGCGAGGCAGCTACGCCACCCGGCGCACGCACGGACGAAGTCGCCGCACTCGAAGGCGTCCGCACGGCTCAGCGCTTGATGGCCCGCCAGCCCTGGCAGAACGAAAAGCCCGGACCGGTCGTCTTCCCCACCGCCCCCACGGAGCTGCTCGACGCGGCTGGCAACCCGGTAGAAACGGATGAAGCGGAGCCCGAAGGGGAGTCCGAGAAGCCGGGTTGAGCTGCGTCTCTATTCCGGGTCATCCCTACGAGCGTGGAGCGCCCGGTCGCCGGGCCCGGGTATCGGCGCCGGGGGGAACGCATCGGCGCTTGCTACGAATCGCTGAGCGTTTCCCTGCAACAGGGCATTCACCTTGCGGGCTGCACTCGCTGCATCGACATCGCTGACGAAATCGGCGAGTCGTTCTTCGTCCGGTCTCTCGAGCAGCCGAACGGCATCCAGCAGGCGCTCGATGTCGAGTAGATGGCTGTCACGCACGCCGTCGCCGCGCATCACCTGTACCGGCATGGCCGCGAACAGCCGGTCGAGCTCCTCGATCCCGTCGGCAGGCGTTTCGGGGGCACCGAGGAAGTGCATCCGGATGCCCAGATCGTCGTGCTCGATCCGTGCGACGGGCCGAGGTTCGGCGCCGTCGCTCCAATCATTCACGTGGTAGGTGATCGCGCCCAGTCCCGAGGCCGGCGGATCCTCCGGAAGTTCGAGCAACACTTCGGCGAACCTTTTGCCCGAGGCATCCTTCAGGATGAACGCCCGCACGCGGCGGGCCAGATTCCGCATGCGCAGCCGATCGCCGATGCCGAACCACGGGAACGTATCCCGGCGCTCGAATCCGATGAAGAATTCAGCTCCCACCCTGTCATCGAGCCAATCCGCTTCGACCTGGTAGAGAGAGGAGCCGAGCGTCATGAAGTCAGCAGCGATGCCATAGCCATAACAACCGCATTCATGGGCGATGAGGGGCGCCTCGTCGATCGCCGTGATGGCATCGGCGAGTTCGAGGCTTTGCCGGTGGTAGCTGAAGCGTCCGTTCTCGCCCGGCCGCTTGTGGTGGATCTTGAGGCCGCCTTCCTCGCTGCGAAACAGGGAGTCGACGAGGGCGATGGGGGGCTCGCCCCCGAGCCGCTCGAAGCGGCCATCGATGCGGCGGCCCGAAATCTCGTACCACACACGTAGTTCCCGCCCGGCTTCCCTCTCATGGAGTTCCTGGAACGGCCGGGTGTCGGCGGGCAACCCCTGGGTCGTGAGCCATTGGCGTAGCGCATCGTGCTCGTGATCGTTCGTCCCGGTCGTATCGTTCGCGACGACGAGTCCAAAGCCTTCGACCGGAAGCGGGCCTGGCGGGGCGAGCAGGGTGTATTCGTTGCGAAAGCCAGCCGCACCGCCCTTCACTCTCCCCTCGACGCGGATGCGGCGCGGATAGGGCTGGGCTGCTTTCAGCCGCCGCTCGTCGACGTTCATCTCGGCCTCTACCGCTGCACCCTTCAGGCGAAAGCCACCGTGCCCATCGGGCCGAAGCTCCCCGAGCGTCTGGCCGTCGCGGCGGATCTCGAAGGCATTCGCCCCCTCGCGCGCCCAGGAGAGAACGGCCCGAGGGTCCTGGCCAACCGGGGTCGCGGAGCCCGAGCATGAGGCGAGGAGCAGCAGGGGGAGGAAAACGGAAGCGCGCATATCCGTTTGAAGTGTACCAGGGCAAGGCATCCGGGCCTCGCGGGGGTCGCATTGGGAAATCCCCCAATCGAGCTCTCCGGGAAACACCGGTCGTCGGTTTGCTGCGCTCGCCGATGAGCCCTACGGGGAGGCGAGTGTGGGAGCCGTCAGCGAGCGTGAACTCCAGAAACTCATCCGCGGGATGGCACCGCTCTCGGAATCCGCGAAGCAGCTCCTGGAGCTGATGGAGGATC
Source organism: bacterium (assembly GCA_024228115.1). Lineage (NCBI taxonomy): Bacteria > bacterium. The sequence goes on along the minus strand of JAAETT010000520.1, from coordinate 590 downwards.
CGGAGCACGCTATTCCGGACGTGATCGCCGTGGTCGAGAAGGACGGCCCCCTGACGGCTCGCGTGTTGAGGATTTCAAACGCGTCTGCCATGGCGCCCTCCAGTCCGATCGAACATCTCGATCACGCGGTGTCCTATCTTGGTGAACGCACGGTCGTGTCAGCAGCCGTGCTCCAAGGATGCGACAGCTGGATCCAGGCCAGCCTCGAGGGCTACCTGACAGGGCCCGCGGGCCTCTGGGCGAGCGGCCTTCAGGGCGCCATCGCTGCACGCTTGATCGCCCATGAGCACGGGGGGCAGGTCTCCCCCTCGCTGGCCTACACCGGCGCGTTGTTGAGGGATATCGGCAAGGTCGTACTCTCACCGTTCCTGGAGGGGCGCGTGGCCGGGTTGATGGCCCGAGTGGCGAACGGAAGCGCAAGCGATTGGTTGGCCGCCGAGCGAGAGATGCTAGCCCGAATAATTCATGAAGAAGTCGCGTTCCTGAATTGAAGAAGGCCCCAGTTGCGGTAGAAACGTGTTGCGACACCCGTTTCCCCTCAACAAGGGCCCCTTCATGAAGCCGGATACTACCGCACAGACTGTCACCTT
>JAAETT010000519.1 GCA_024228115.1 bacterium | reverse complement strand
TCGGTCGGCTTCAGATCATTCGGTTTCCCTCCTGTCTGCGACCCAAGCTACAGGGCTCCTGACTCCTGCCCTGGCGGGACTGGCTCCCGCTGGATGCGCCAGCCTTAAGCTGGACGCACTCTGTTCTCAGTATTCATCCGCATTTGCCTGATCGCGAGATCTCGGGGCCCGCCGCTCCGGATCAGGAGGCTTGGCTCCAAGCGCTGCTGCGTCTCAGGACATTCTGGAGCGCGGCCGTTGCAATAGCAACGCCCCTGAACTTGTCTCCCCGTCGCACACACCGCATCGCGCAGTCCGATTCGCTCTCATTCGTTCCTCGCGAGCCGATCTGCGTGCGGCGGAGAGTTTCCGCGTGACTTCGTCGCCCATCCCAAAGAACATCTCATTTGGAGTCTGCCCGTGGAATGCCGAATGCGGCCTCGCTTCGTTGTGGGCTTCGACATAGAACTCGATCAGGCGACGAAGGGCAGTAAGACTGTCCAGCGTATGGAGGTATAGCCATCCGTGCTTCAAGGATCGCCAGAATGCCTCGATCATCGAATTGGAAAATGTGATCTCGACTTGAGCTAGAACCCGTGTCAACTCCTGGCCGTCGATGAAATCATCGACGGCTCCGTTGACGTTCTCGCTTCCCGAGTCCGCGACAACGATCGCATGCCCGGGACAAACACTGAGTTGAGCGACAGCTTCACCCAATATCCGACAGGTCCCGCCGCCGCCGAGCCGTTCCTCAATTTTCCAAGACAGGATCCGTCTGGAGTAGTTGTCGATCACTCCATGGAGATACGCTCTCGTTCCATCGAGCAACCGGATGATGGTCACATCCAGGTGGAGGAGTTCACCGGGAGCCTTTGCCCGGATAGACCCGTTTTCAAGGGCGTCTCCACCCCGCATTCTTGACCAGTCTGTACCATGTTGATGGCGAAGCAAGGACTCTTCCGGTTCGCTGATCGTGAAGTGCCAGGTCTCGCAGAGACATGTGTCGGTGATCGTCGCTCTCGACCATCTTGCGCATGTTTTCGATTTCATCGGGAGTCAAGCGTGTAGGAACGACTCGCCGGCAGCTTGGCTGGTCATCGAGATCACACCCAGCTTCGGCGCGACGCCAACCGTGGTAGCGCGATGCAGAGAGACGAGTGATTCGCAGCGCTGCATTGAGCGGAAAGACCTTCTCTGACCGTTTGATCGCTCGCAAGAGGATCCTCTTTGCGTCCCCATCAGGCAGACGCTCGTAATCGAGTTGGATCCTCGACGTCCGAAGCATGGCGATCAAGAGACCAACGACCGCTTCGAGCAGAGGCGTTCGACGCCGATGCCGTTCGATCTCGCCAGTCAGCTCGGCATGATCGTGGGCTGCGAGATCGGAAGAAATCACCTCGGGTGCGCCACGGTGAATCCAGCTCCGAATGCTTGAGCGCGGGATGTTCAGCTCGGGGAAGAGGTCCCGATCGCCGGATTCGCAGATGGCCTCTTGGATTCGGTAGTCGTAGGTCCGTCGAGAGTGGGGAGCTGCCATCCGGAACGTATCGTCCGATGCCGGCGTGAGGGTGGGGCGGCTCGGAAATGTGCTGTGCTTTCAAGTCGTTGCAACTGCAACGGGTCGGGTCCAGAATGTCATGAGACGCAGCAGGGTGGAGTTGCAGACTGCTCTGAACGAGTTCGTCCGAAGTGAGGGCCAGCACGGGCTGGCGCAGCTCTTTAGCCTGCGTCACGATTTCCCCAACGCGTGGCACGCCTTCCTGAATCCGGCGGCAGGTTCTCAGGGGAATCCGACCTTGACAATGGAGCTTGAGGGACGTTTTCCCTTCTTCCTGCAGCACAAGACGATCACCATTGACGCACTGGAGCTATTTGTGGACGTGGAACGGGAGTCCTCCGGCGACTACAACGTATCGACGTTGAAACTGTCTCTCGAAGCCGGAACCGCAGAATCGATCAACCCGTTGCCTCTTGTCGCGTGGAAGGGGCTGCTGCGGGGGTCGGTGGCTCCGATTGGTCTGTCCGGTGACTGGACCCTGACTGGCTGGCTAGATGCCGGCGGTGAACCGAATGAGCGCCTCAATCCCGGGAGTCTCAAAGATATCGTAGTCGTCTGTCGCTATGCGGTTTCGTGAAATCTCAACTCGGCGCGCTGCAAACGATGGTGACGCGATCTTCTACGGCCGTGAACGACGGTTGGCAACCCCAAGTGGCTTCATCGAGTCCATGGACACGATCAGGTGCGGACATGCACCGTGAAGCGTCTGCTTCTCTTGAGTCGGAGGGACGGAGAGTATGAGTTCGTTACGAGAGGAGTTCATTGACTTCAAGGCCCTGCATCTAGCGATCGGGAGTTGTCGGCGCTGCCAAGAGATGGGCAAGGAGGTAACGAATCTTCAGCCACCCTGGGACCCCGTGCGGGGCGGCCGCAAAGGCCAGAAGTGGGGCATGCTGATAGGGCAGGCGCCTGGCGCCCAGGAGATGGAGGCCGCACTTAGGCGACAGAAGGGCAGACGCCCCCACAAGGAGAAGGGTGCGAACGAGAAGCCTGGTGCTATCGCATTTGTTGGACCTGCCGGGAAGCGGCTAAGGACGTGGCTGGAAGAGGCGGGCTTCACCGATGAGGAGTTCCGATCTCGCTTCTATAAGACCGCAGTCACAAAATGCTACCCGGGCAAGGCAAGGAGCGGCAGCGATCGCCGGCCGGGAGTGCGCGAGATCGATCTCTGCAGGCACTTTCTTGCGGCAGAGATTCAGTTGGTGAATCCAACGGTCCTCGTCCCGATGGGTGTGTCGGCGATCCAGTGGTTCTTCCCGCACAAGGGTCTCGATGACACGGTGGGAAAGAAGCTCGAATGGGAAGGGCGCGGGATCGTTTGCCTGCCGCATTCTTCTCCTGCGGCCGCATGGTGGAAGCACAAGGACAATGCGAAGCCTCTTAGCCGCGCCATCCGGCGCCTCGGCAAGCTCCGCCAGGAAACTACGCCGGAGTGACCAGTTGCCCAATAGTGACTGGATAGACCTAGCCCTCAAGGTTGCGACCCCGACCTTCGTATTTCTTGGCGGCCTGTACGCAATGTTCGAGTATCGACGGTTCCGTCGCTACGGTCACAAGATGGAGCTGGAGTTGGATTTCGACGTTATTCCGCTCCCGGGTCCGCCAGGTTCCTATGTTTTGGATATCAAGCCCAGAATCAAGAATCTGGGGCTTGTCCGCCAGTCTTTCCCCTTGATCTTTCTGTGGGCCTCCGCCTTGCGAGACACAGATGTCGAGGCAGCCAAGGAGGGTGACGGTCATCTCAAGATGCTTGACCACGTCCTGACGCCACGAAACCTCTCGAATCCGGAAGACCCCTACTTCGTGGATCCAGGCGTGAGTCAGGTCTTCCCGTATCAAGCGGTGGTTGAGACCACATCGAGCCACGTCAAGGTCGTCGTGTGTTCCTACTACCGCATTTCATGGTTCGCGGTTCCAGCTGCCAGATGGCGAAGGAAACGTCAGCTAAGGAGGGCAAGGAGTAAGGGAGACGAGAAGCAAGCGAAGTCAGTGGAGGAGACGCTAGAGCGTCTGGAGGAGTACCGTGTTGACTGGTTTCATACCGCAGTCTCTGTCAAGGCCGTACCCCAGAATGACCGTTGAGGAGCGAAAGCAGTCCACCGTGGTGCCCTTGGCTTCGGCTGCAAATATGCAGGCTTGACGATGACGAGGGCACTCCTCCAGCGTGGCCTGGTAGGGTCGAGGGCTGGCGCGGTGGTCCGTAAGGCGGTGGCCTTGTCTGTATCCCGGGTTTCCCCGTTCGTGCCCGTGTAGACCCCACCGTGACTCCGTTTCCAGCCCCCGCCACATCGAACGCAGCATGCGGAT
>JAAETT010000518.1 GCA_024228115.1 bacterium | reverse complement strand
TGGTAGTTACCAGAACCCACTGGTTTGTTTGGAAACAGAAAACACTACCACTGGTTGTTACCACTGGTTTTTCACCACTGGGGTATTTCTGAACTCTACCAGTCTAGTGAGAAACCAGTGGTAACAAAAACCACTGGTATCAACCAGTGTATTTTTTCTGTTTCTGAACTATACCAGTCAGATAAACTACCAGTGGTGAAAAACCAGTGGTAACAACCAGTGGTAGTGTTTTCTGTTTCTAAACAAACCAGTGGGTTCTGGTAACTACCAGTGTAAAATTACCAGCACAAAAACCAGTGCAGCTTTTTTGTGAAATTATTGGTGTTCTTTTCCAGTTTTGAAGACACGCTTTTTTGCAAACAAAAATGAGTGAAGCTGAAAAGTGCAGAATAAGGTGCCTAGCCGAGCTCTTGGCGCAGTGCCTTTGCTGCGCACTTCCATGCGATAGGTCGGAGGTTCGAGCCCCCCCTGGGGTTTCGGATTTTCTGACTTTCGTATGGATTGGGCTGTTCCCTTGGACAAGGAACTTCGCGGTAGTCCCCGGCCTCACCCAGGCTTGAGGAAGGCGCCTTGCGAGGATGTCCTTCGAATGGGTAGTCCGCCAGTATGGGGACCCAACCACATGCAAGGGCGCTTTTCCTTGCTGGTTGGCTAGAGTTAGGTATATCTAGATATATCTGATGATCTGGATAAAGGGGTACCTAAGCCTCGAAGTCTGAATTGACACCGCTGGGGCCCCTGACCTTCAGGTCGAAAGATAAAAAAAAAAAAAAAAATATGGCGAAAAGCGGTCAAAATGAGAGTGGAGACCAGTAAACGTTGGCTTGTTTTTCATTCTTTTTTCATATCGAGAAGTGTTGTG
>JAAETT010000517.1 GCA_024228115.1 bacterium | reverse complement strand
GGTAAACATTTGGCTCCGAATGACTATGACCTACTGCGTGGATCTCACTATGTTCATGTGATCACTGATAGTGAACTGATCACATCTAGCTTTTGGGGAAGTAATGCTGAGAAACCGCAGGTTTACATGTTGCAGAGTTTCTGTTTGCCTCCGGCTAATCAGTCAGCTGTGTCAACCTTTGAGCCATGAAAGCCTCTTTTCATTCCATTGTCACGTACTGTGGTGCATGGAATTCGATTTAAACAGATGAATGAGGCACAAGAGACCCTTCAATTTTCCCCACCATTCGCCCCAGCATTGTTTGTTCTACATTTTAAAAGGAAAGGATATTTTCTCTGAATTCATTGTATTGTTTTGTGGTGTTACTGTACGGTTCAATGAGTTTGGGAATCCAAGGCAGCAGTGTTGCCAACCAACCTTTTAGTATACTAGAAACCTGTGTCACGCTTCGCGTGACAGTAAATTTTAGCAATTACTGTTAAAAAGTAAACTTATGAAACTGTTTGAAATAAATTTTAATGGTTACTGTTAAAAAATAAACTCATATAAGCTTGTAAGTCAACATAAATAAACTTAAACACAAAAATAAACTTGTAAGTCAACTTGCAGTTGGGTAAATTCGGACAGACAATAAACTGCAATCTACTTAAAAATAGCATACATTGTAAGTCAACTTGCATTTGGATAAAGTAGGACAGACATTGAATTGCACTGTTATAGAATAGCTTATCTTGTAAGTCAACTTGCATTTGGGTAAATTCGGACAGCCATTGTATTGCAGTGTTATAAAATAGCATACTTTGCAAGTACACTGTCTAATTTTTGCACGGTCTAAATTTTCTAAATTTTTTTTCGCCGAAAACCTTCTCCTTGGTAAGACCTATCGAATAAGCTATCACTCATCAAGATCGGACAAAAACTTAGTGAGCCTATTGAGGACAGACAAACAGACAAACAAACAGACAGACAAATCCTTCAGCTATTTATAATTAGATACAATTTCACGTATTCCTGCTTGTTGTTGATGTCTTTAATTTTAGGTGGTCGATTGGTTGCCAGTTTGGCCAGTGTGGCGGGTGTTGT
>JAAETT010000516.1 GCA_024228115.1 bacterium | reverse complement strand
GGTTGAGGAAATGTTGGAAACGATCAATTTATTACTAAGAAATGAAGGGTCTAAAATTGTTGGCCGCCAATTGATGGCCTATAAGCGCTATTTTTCACGCTATCATCAAGAAAGACGCGCGGGGAAGTTACCTCATTTTGTAGCGCTGGAGAAATACCTACGGTTCGACTTGAACAGTAATCAACAAGTTGTGGCCATTATGAACACGAGTGTGATCGATCGTCTTTTCTTAAGTGAAACACTAAGAGAGAAATTAAAATTACCTGCACGTTTTTTAAATCAAAGTCTAACAACCGGTCAGCCTCTATTAAATGACACGAGGGTTCTGTTTGCATATGCGGGGGATAAATTAACCGCCATAATTAACGTAAAACCGCACTCCGATTATGTTTGGTACGCGAGCCACGAGTTGTTTTATGTTAGTAATATAACAGAATTTGGTTTCGTCTCAAACGACGGGTCAAAAATAGACATTCCTCAACCGTATACGATAATCGTCGACAAATTCGTATATAGGACCACACCAACTATGCCTTGGGGATCATAATACTGTATATATGGGTAGAAACGGTTTGCATAGTTAATCATGGAAGCTACGAAGAAAATCAGAAGAATATTGTGCACTGCACGTTTTTATACACCCGTCATCAACAGAGCGGTTACTATATATGGCGATGATTTTATTATTAAGCTAGCGCAACAATGTGTTCGACTGCATAAACATCAAAAAAGCCAAAGACCCTCGGTCAGAGCTATTGTCATGCGAAAACTGAAACAATTACCGAAAAGCGCGGAAATATTTGTGCCTAAACGCCAACCGTTGATTGCCGAAGAGCATATTTTAATAGAACCAGATGCGGCGCCAAAGACCAACAAAAACAGAAGAAAGGATATTTTAATGGAAATAGATTGGCCATAAAAGCTTATAGATGGCCATAAAAGCTTTGAACGTGCATACTATTTATCAACGTTACGCTACTACTGCCAACAATTACAATAATTACGCTAAAAATGACCAGCCAGCCCTCGACAACCTTATTGCAAACGCAAAAAATACCAAATTCGAACAAAACGATCGAATTAACCTACGTGAACGAG
>JAAETT010000515.1 GCA_024228115.1 bacterium | reverse complement strand
GGAGCTGGCGATCCCGAGAGAAGGCCACCTTGAAAAACACACCCACAAAGGGCTAATCACACCACACCTGTCTTGGGCGGCTCCCTATGGCCGCTTTTCAGACGTTCACGTATGGCCGGTTTTGAGGTGTTCACCGAGGATCGGAGAGGCGGGAGAAGTCGAGATAGGCGCACTGCTGAACGAATGAATGCAATCGCGCACCTTTCCGATGGCGAAATTCTGGGAGCGGGGCGATCCAGCAGACAACTCTCGGCCAGATCGAGCGAGCACGACGGTGCACGTCGACTATGACCAGCCGGCGAGTGATCGCAGAGACGGTGGAGCTTCCAAGAGCGCGGTGTACGGGGCAGTTTCCGAAGCTGGCTCTTTCTTGGATTGCGGTAGCGGTAGTAGGTGGGTGGTCCTCCCAGCAAGGCTGGATCGAGGCGGCGAACCGAGGTAAACCTCAGTCCCCAGCCGGACGAGGATGACCATGAGTACCAGCAACTACGAAGACGTTGTAGTTGAATATCTACGCGCCGACCGCGCCCTCTTCGTCAACACAGAGTGTTGCATCGAGCTCAACGAAGCCCCCAATCCCGATTCCAGCGGCCCGCACTGGTACTGCGACGCGGTCGTGGTGGACTTTCGAGATGCGGCGGTATTTCTGTGCGAGGTGACGTTTGCCAACCCGCCGCAAAGCCTTTACAAGCGGCTATCCGATTGGACGGCCAACTGGGCCGGCGTCTGCGCGGCATTGGCCCGCGATTGCCTTCTTCCAGGCGATTGGCCGGTGCGCCCGTGGCTCTTCGTCCCCGAAGAACAGGTCGAATGGATCGTTCGAAGGGTTCGTGAACTGCAGCGGGACGCCGGCTCCAGCGAACAACTTCCCGAACCTCGCATTACGCCGCTCGAACTCGTCCAACCGTGGAAATACAAGTCCTGGAATCGAGAAGGCGAGCAGGCAAAACCACCTACCATTCCCGAGAGCATGAGGGTCTAGGTTCAGACGGACCCGAGCCCGTCGTGTCATTTCTCGCGGGCATGCGCAGGTGACGCAAGAGTCTCTCGCGAGCGCCGCCGCAGCGGAATCCCGTTCTATTCTCGGCCGCTTTGCGCGGAACATGCGCATCTTGGCTGTTTCTGGTTGCCCAAAACCGTTACGAAAACAAGCCCTTAGCTGATCTGATGCCGGTATACTGATCCGACGGCGGGCCGGCGCCCGCGTCGAGGGTCCGGCCTTGCTCAACCGCGTCTCGAGCCTTGCTCGGTTTCTGACCGAGATCAGCGTCCAACGGCCGCTGGTGACGGTTGGGCTCGGGCTCGTCGTGACCATGGGTCTCGCAGTTCAGGCTGCCCAGCTCTCCAGCGAGGTCGGCTACGCCGCCTACTTCGGCCCGGACGACCCTGCGGTCCACCGGCTCTCCGACTTCTTCGAGGAGTTCGACAGCGGGCTGCACGTGCTCGTCGTGTTCGGATGCCCAGGTAGCACCATCTGCTCTTCGGTGCGGGATCGAGGGGCGCTGGAGTTCATCGGGAAGCTGCAACGGGACCTCGATGCCCTGCCGAACGTGCGCCGGACGCAGAGCGTTCTCAACGCGCCGATCGTAGTCGGCCCACTCGAGACCCGGACGATTTCGGCTCGGGGTGGGGCAGGGGACTACTCGCTCTCTCCGGACTGGGAGCGCCTGGCCGAGCAGTCGCTGGGAGAGCCTTTCCTCGCGAACGTGGTTGTTTCGGGGGACGGGAAGACCGCAGGGATCATCGTCGAGTTTCAATCGCTCGATAGTCAGCCGGTTCGTGAGCTCGTGCATGCGATCCTCGATCTTGTCCCGCACTACGAAGAGGAACTCGGAAGCGAGATCTTCGTCGCGGGAGACCCTGTCTGGACGGTTGTCGCAGACGACGATCTGGACGCCGATTCGATCAACCTGACGCTACTCATGTTCGTGCTGATCGTCGCGGTTCTCTGGGGTTTCTTTCGAGACGTCTGGCTCACGATCCTTCCCGTGCTCGCCGTCGGAGGGCTCACCGTCGCGATTCACGGGGTCATTGCGCTGCTTTCGATTCCGATGACCACGATCCTCGCAGCCCTACCGCCGGTTCTCGTGGTCATCGCGATCACTGCCGCAATTCACCTCCTCACCGGCTTCCTGCGTCATCCCGATCTCGAGCCTGGCGCCGCTCTGGTTCAGGCTGCCGAGCAGGTCGGCCCGGGCTGCCTCTGGGCCGCCGTCACGACGGCTGCGGGCTTTGGCTCGTTTGTCTTGAGTGATCTGGCGAGCTTCAGGCAGTTCGGTCTTGCTGCAGCCATCGGCTTCATCCTCGCCTTCCTCGGCACATTCACGCTGCTGCCCGCGCTCCTCTGCCTGATGCCTCCGCGCACGCGTGGCCCGGACCGGGCCCGGCTCGGCGTCGTGCGGGAGATGCTGAGCGCCGCAGTGGGTGCGGTGTCGAGCAGGCCCACGTTCGTTCTCGTCACCGGAATGGCCGTGTTCATCGGCCTGGCCGCGGGAATCCCGCGGCTCTACTACGAGGTGGACTTCGGTGACCAGTCGCTGGTTCTGCGCTCCGTCCGCTTCATGGAGGCCAACTTCAGGAAGCCGATGTCGACGGAACTCGTGGTTACGATCCCAGAGGGGAAGCGGATCTATGATGAGGAGAGCCTCCAACTCCTCGAACGCATCGAGCGCTATTTCGACAGCGAGCCGAGCAGCGGAATCGCTTGGAGCTTCCTCGACTTCCTCGAAGAGGCCTACCGGATCGACCACGGAAGCCGGGCTCGCTCCTTCGACCACCTCGTCGAGGCAGCGCCAGCGGAGATGCCGATCGTTGCGTCCTACCACGGCCTCTCCGGCTTCTGGAGCGAGTCCGCGGCCGAGGGCGCCAATGGCGACAAGGTCTACCGGGATCGCGCGCGCGTTTCGGTCCACCGAAGCTGGCTCAACGGCGAAGAACAAATCCCGTACGTCGATCGCCTCCAGAGTTTCATCGCGAAGGTGAATCAAGACGTACAACCCGAGGGCTACCGGGTCGAGTTGCACGGAGGGCTCGAGTTGGCCGCGCTTGCAGAGCGCCGGATTCGAGATACCCAGTGGCGAAGCTTCGCGACGGCCTTCGTTGTCGTCGGTCTGACTCTGTGGGCGCTCTTGTGGTCTTCACCAGCCCTTGCAGCGCTGGGAACCGTCGTGAATGTGCTCCCCGTGATCGCGCTCCTCGGCTTGATGGGCTGGGCCGGGATTGCCGTGGATCCCGCAAACACCATGGTCGCGGCCGTCCTCCTGGCGATCGCCGTGGATGACACGATTCACGTAGCTCTTCGCTACCAGCGCGCCCGCCGCGAAGGCGCCACGCGTCTGTCCTCAATCACCACGACCCTCACGACTGTCGGCGAAGCCGTCGTGATCACCAGCATCTGTCTTGCGCTGGGCTTTGCGGTTCTGATGTTCTCCCGTTGGGGAGGCCTCGTCTCGTTCGGCCTCCTCGCCAGCCTCGGCATCGTCTTTGCGTTGCTTGCCGACCTGCTTCTCCTGCCCGCCGCTTTGCTCCTCCGTCGGGGTTCGGAGGCGCAGGAATGAGCGACCCGCCGACACTCCGGCGCTGGCTCGTGGTCGCGGCCATCTGTGCCCCCTTCCTGATCGTTTGGCCGGCTCCCTCGACGCTGGTCGAAAGCGTTCGAGGGTTGGACGCCCCCGTCGATGGATCGCTTCGAGTGCCGTTCGGAGCTGCCTTCCTGCGCGGCGCGAACCCCGCCTTCGAGCCTCACGACCGGATCCTGGATGTGGTCCTGGACGGCCAGGAACGAACGCTCTCGCCGCGGAATCGCCAGGAGCTTCACCTCGCCCTCGAGCAACATCAGGCGAGGGACGCATCCGTCCGGATCATTCGGGGTCGGGAGCCAAGAAACGTCCGCGCAGGATTGGCAGAAGGCGTCGGGTGGCAGGCGGTCGGGCGGGACTGGCCGACCATCTTTCTCGGCGCGACCTTTCTCCTCTTCGCGTTGACGGTTGGTCTCGGAAGCCGCCATCCAGTCGCGCCGCCACTCTTCGTAGTGGCATGGTGCGTCGGGTCCAGTGTCTTGACGCAGATGGACCTGATCCTGCCAGGTGACACCGGCCTCCTCGGGATGGCGTCACTTCGCCCCCGACTCGGGCTGGTCAGCCTCACGCTACTTCCCGCGGCGATGATTCACCTGGCCATGCGATTCCCCGTGGTCTCTCCGCGCTTCCGTTCCGCGCGGGTCGCAGCTGTGCCCTACGGCTTCTGGCTGTTCCCGGCGGCGTTTGCCCAGATCCACCTGCAGGACGCAGCGTTCCTGAACGCGCTCGAGCGGATCGCCGTGGGGGCGGCCTTCTTGGCGGCGGGGATCCTCGTGGTCGGGAGCCTCACGTCCGCTCGCACGATGACACCCATCGAGCGAGCACGTACACGCGCCTTGCTGTTTGGCCTCGGAATAGGGAGCGCCGTCCCGTTCGTCTACTTCATCACCGGGGGCCTGCCCCCGCCCGCATTCCGTACGCCGTTCATCCTCTCTCTCCTCGCCTTCCCGGCGGCCATCTCCTGGGCGATCGTCCGCTACCGCCTGCTCGATCCACCGGTGTGGGTGCGAAGCGCGTTCTTGACCGGACTGACTGCGATGGCAGCGCTGCTGGTCGCAAGTGGAGTCGTGTCGTTCGCACTATCCCTTCTGGGGGAGCCAGGTGCGGGAGTGTCTGCCGAGGTCATCCCGGTCGCGCTTACGACGACCATCCTCTACCAGCTGCTGCACTCGGGCCTTCGGCGCGGGGCCGCGGGACGGGTGTTCCGAGAGCGGGCCTTTGAGCACTTCCTAGAGCAGGCAAGCCAGGAACTCGCAGCGGCGCGCGAGCCTCGGCGGGTCCTCAAGCGCGTCCAGACGCTCATCCAGGGTCACCTTGGCGCGAGCGAGGTTCGATGTGTGCTCGAAGCGGAAGCAGCGAGTTGCTCGGAGCCACTCGTTCAGCGTGGTCTCGCGCTCTGGCATCGCGAGCGCTCGACGGGTGACCCCATCGTGCGGGCCCGCGCGCGTACCGAGGACCCGGGACCGGACGTGCCCGAAATCGTGCTTCCGCTGCTCCCCCACAGTGCTCCGAGCGCCCTCGTGATCGTTGGATCCCGCACCGATGGGCTGCCGTACGGCGACGACCACGCCAGGATGCTCGCGAGCCTTCGGCACGTGGCCACGACAGCGCTGCAGGCAGCAGCTTCCACGGCGGACCTCGAAACGAAGGTGGCCCAGAAGACAGCGTCTCTCGAACAAGCGTTGTCCGATCGACATGCGGTGCTGCGCGCGGCTCGCGCAATCTGTGAGGCGGACGCACCGGACGAGGTGCTCGCCACACTTCGTGGCTTCGCGGCGGCGCACCAGGCGGCTCTGCACTGGGATACGGTCGCTCCTGGCGGACCGAGTGACCTCGATCTGATAGTCCCTGGCCAGCCCGTCCGCCTTCTGCAGCTGGAGGGAATCACACCCCAGCGGGCTGACGAGCTGACCCCCCAGCTCGGGACCCTCTGCGCATTCGCCGGCCTCGCAATTGGCCGGCTCGAACTGCTCGCCGAGTTGAAGCGTGAAGTCGAGCGCCAAGCCGCGGAGATCGCCGAGATCAAATCCCGGCGGCTCCATGCCGAATTCGTACGTGGCGTCGCCCACGAGCTCCGCAAGCCCACGGAAGAGGTGCGCCACCGCGTCGAGGAACTCAGCGCGTCCCTGGCGCCTGAGTTCTCCGCGGGGCTGCGCCGTATCCGTGCGGCAAGCCGCGAGATGTCCCGGCGCCTCGATCTCCTGCTGTTCCACTCGGGTCTCCGCCTCGATCTCCAACGGATCGATCTGGTGCGCGTTGTCGGCGATGCGGTCGAGGCGACGCGGGTCGGCTGCCCCGATCGCGACTACCAAGTCGATCACGAGCTGGTCCGGCTTCCCATGATCGGCGATCCAAGCCGCTTGCTCTCCGTGATCGAGAATCTGCTCGACAACGCGGTCAAGGCAACCAGCCTGGGGCAGATGATCCTCGTTCGCACGTCTCTGGAAGCGGCCGGCGAACATCGGGGCAGTCAAGTTCGATTGGAAGTCGTAGACGAGGGACGAGGCATCCCGCCCGATCAGCTGGAGGAGATCTTCCAGCCGGGCGTTGGTCTCGAGCCCAGTGGATTCGGCCTCGGCCTCTCGCTGTGCCGAGAGATCGTGCGGAAGCACGCCGGCACGATTGATGTGGTCTCGAAGCCAGGCAGAACCACCTTCTGCATTCAGTTGCCGCAGTTTCACTCGAGGGAAGGCCATGACAGCAGCCGCGTCCATTCTTCTGGTTGAAGATCACGAGGGCACGCGCTCGCAGCTGAGCGACGCGCTGGAGTCCTCCGGTTTCAGCGTCATCTCGACTGCAGATGGCCGCGAAGCACTCGAAGCCCTGCGCAGTCGCCCGGTAGACCTGATCCTCAGCGACTATCGGATGCGCCCGATGGACGGGCTCTCGCTGCTTCGAGCCGTGCGGAAGACCTTGGAGGTGCCGTTCGTCCTCTACAGCGCGGGAGCCGATGCCCAGGCGGTGTTCGAAGCGGGCCGGGAGGGTGCAGTGCGCTTCCTGGAGTTCCCTTTCCGATTCGCTGACCAGCTCCTCCCCACGATCGCCGAATCCCTGGGCCGGCGGAGCGCCGCCGCTCGCGACGAACCCAGGGTCGGCGCCGAGCGCCTCATCGGTTCGTCGGCCGCAATGCGGCACGTTCGTGCCACCATCCATCGGCTCGCTCCCACCCGCACGACCGTGCTGATCTACGGCGAGACCGGCACGGGCAAGGAACTGGTGGCCCGGGCCATCCACGAGGAGAGCGGGCGCGATCCCTTCGTCTCGGTATCCGTGCCCGAGCTTTCGGAAGGCCTGCTCGAGAGCGAGCTCTTTGGCCACACCCGAGGAGCCTTCACCGGAGCCGTCGCCTCCCGCCCGGGCCTGTTCGAGGCTGCGAGCGGAGGCACGCTCTTCCTGGACGAGATCGGCGATTCGCCGATGTCCGTCCAGGTCAAGCTGCTCCGCGCTCTCGAAACCCGGGAGATCCGGCCCGTCGGCGGCGCGACCCCACGCAAAGTGGATGTACGGGTCGTCGCAGCGACGAACCGCGATCTGGCCGAGATGGTCCGCGGTGGAGAGTTCCGCGAGGACCTCTTCTACAGAATTCGCGGTGCCTCGGTTCAACTTCCTCCGCTTCGATCCCGGACACGCGACATCGAGGCCATCGCCCAGGTGCTCGTTTCCGAGATCGCAGAATCTGCCCGTGTTCCGGTACCCAAGCTGGATCCCGGGTTTCTCGCAGCCTTGGAACACTGTCCCTGGAAGGGCAATGTCAGAGAACTCCGGGCCGTCCTGGAGAACGTCATCCTCTGGAGGGATGGCGACGGACCGCTCGAGCGGATTCACCTGGTCGAAGCGCTGGTGGCCATGAACCCGGATCTGAGTTCGGAGGACCAGTTGCTCGCACAGAAGATCCTCGATGCCTTCCGCCG
>JAAETT010000514.1 GCA_024228115.1 bacterium | reverse complement strand
GAGACAAGCATCCTATCTCTAAACTAGGCTGCAATGAAAATATCATTGTTCAGAAGTTAAAATAAAGGCAAAATGAAATGTTTCATTCATATCATTAACAGTTCTAATGAGTGTTTTTTAGTTTACCACAATTTTAACTGTAAAAAAATCAAAAGTTTTTAGAAGTTCATGTGAGACATGGCATGTTTAGAGTCTAAATGTAGGTAGCTTCAAAATATAGTGTTTGAGAGCTGAATTAAATGTATGAACAAAGTTGTAAATCCAGGAAACATTTTTGAAATGATTCCCTTTAAATGAGATTTATTCTCAGGCCAATATAGAAGAGTAAACAAAAAGCAGTCACTGAGGGGGCCAGCCACTCCAACTGAACAAATATTGGTAGTGCTTCCTTCTCTTCCCTCTCCATATAATAGTAGAGACAAGCATCCTATCTCTAAACTAGGCTGCAATGAAATATCATTGTTCAGAAGTTAAAATAAAGGCAAAATGAAATGTTTCATTCATAAACAGTTCTAATGAGTGTTTTTTAGTTTACCACAATTTTAAGTGTAAAAAAATCAAAAGTTTTTAAAAGTTCATGTGAGACATGGCATGTTTGGAGTCTAAATGTAGGTAGCTTCAAAATATAGTGTTTGAGAGCT
>JAAETT010000513.1 GCA_024228115.1 bacterium | reverse complement strand
TATCCACATCTAACACTTACTTCTTGAGCTATAGGCCAACCAAATCTCAAAATTACCATTTTTGGCCACTTCCAAAGCCCATATCTCAGGATGTGATGGACGGATTTTCATAAAATTAGCACCATTAAATTCAGCGTAGTCGATTTAGTAGGAAACAATATCAAAATTAGAAACTTTCAAAAATTTTTAATTTACCTCAAATTTCCTTGAGATTTTTGCATTCAGCACAATTCATTCTTTCCTTACTCGAATTCAGCTGATTTAGTTATAATAATAGTGCAGTTATATACAACTTTTCTAGCTCTACAAGATAAGAATATTGAAAAAACTAAATTAAAAAAATATTAAAAAAGTGTCTCAGGTGGGATTCGAACCTCAACTAAATCGCACGTCAGTATCAAATTGATCATAACTATTGAATGCCATGTGGAAAATGCAAAATTCAAAGTTTTGTCCATGCAGCTAGTGGTAGCGGACAATTTCAGATCATTTGTCACAAAATTTCGCAAAAAAATTTTTTTCAGAAAAAATGCATGTATATGTATGCAAAATTTTTCAGTAATAAAAAATATCCAGAAACTTTTGATATCAATGTCATTTCCTACTAAAGTGACCACGAGAAACTCATTGGCGCCCATTTTATCCACATCTAACACTTACTTCTTGAGCTATAGGCCAACCAATTCTCAAAATTGCCATTTTTGGGCACTTCCAAAGCCCATATCTCAGGATGTGATGGACGGATTTTCATAAAATTAGCACCATTAAATTCAGCGTAGTCGATTTAGTAGGAAACAACATCAAAATTAGAAACTTTCAAAAATTTTTCATTTTCCTCAAATTTCGTCGAGATTTTTGCATTCAGCACAATTCATCCTTTCCTTACTCGAATTCAG
>JAAETT010000512.1 GCA_024228115.1 bacterium | reverse complement strand
GATGACACAGAGGTTCACGGCGATCCGGACGAGCCCCGGGGCCGATGCGGGGAGGCCGAGAGCACTGGTAGCTGGCCCCGCGAGAACGAAACAACCGGCCAATGCGAGCATGAACCACACCCGTCGCTGATTGCCCCGTCTTGCAGCGAATGGCCCGAGGAGGATGCCGGCAAGAACCCGAGCCGCAATGGCCGGCGGTGCGCCGACAGGACCCAGCTTGAGTTGCTCCACCGTCCAGCGACCAACTCCCCGGCTCCCCCGGACCGCTACCCGCCGGCGCCCGGGTCCCCCGGCGGATCCAGGCGCGCCCTCGCACGCGGGTGCCAAGCTCTCTGGGGTACCCCGACCCTCCTCCAGAAGCGATCGGAGGCTCTCTAGAAAGTAAGCCCAGCTCATGCTGCAATCGCGGAAGCGATCCGTGACCTCTGGCCACCCGGCGTGATCGAGGCGCACGACCGTGCGGTCGCCGCTCGCCTCGAACTCGAAGGCGATGTCTGTGTTGAACCAGGAATTCTCCTTGGTCGTGCAGTGCCAGACGATGCGAGAGGGCTCCGTCAACTCAGCTATCGTGAACGAGACGGGCTCATCGTCAAAGCGTAGTTCCAGTGTGCCGCCCTCGCGATAGTCGGGAGAGAAGGCCTGCGTGAACCACTCCGCGATTCCCGCGGTGCTAGCTACGCGCTGGTACACCTTCTCCGGCGTTGCACGGATTCGAACGAGATGAGCAATCTGTGCCATCTGGACGCTCCCTCCAGCCGCCCAACGGACACGCGGCTCGACTGCCAGGCCGACCTTCGATCCTCGTTGAGCCTGCCGAGTGGAGCCCGATTGTACCATGCCTTGCCATGGCTGACGTGGCTCGGTCTGATGTTGCAAGCCCTTGTTGGGCGGCGTCTTGCGCTGCCGCGGCAAACCGAAATCGGTGTACTACACGCGACCATATTTGGAGAGCACCCCGTCTCGGAATGCTTGAAGGCAATCCTCGCTGGCACCATGGACTTCAAGCTGCCGCTCAGTGGCCGTCAGTATTTCCGCAATCCGTGACTCGCGATCGGCTGCGCCCAGATCGGTGGGATTGGTATCGAGGAAGATGTGATTCCCGTCCGGATCATGTGTTGCCCAGGACTCACCTTCTCCGTTCTCGTCATCTGGCCGGCGCCGGACGGGCTGCCCCGACAGGCCCGGGAGCCTCTCTGAAGCTCTGTTGTGCGTAGCGAAGACGTCCGCGCCTCTGAAGTTCAGAGAGTTCTCGCTCAGGAACGTCATCAGTGCGAGGCGGAAGTAGCCGCTCTTCAGGACAACACGAAGACCGTCGACTGTCATCTCGTCGATGACCTCCATACCGATCGACTCGTAGAACTTCCTTGACGCGGCCAAGTTCTTGACTGCAATACACGGACATATCACTCCGTAGTCCACTTCCCGAGCCCTCCTCAAAAGTCCGAATCGCCGCCTTCTATGTTGGCTCTGCCGTCAACCCCCAATGAGTCGACCGGTTGATTCTACACTGAAGTCTCCACGATGTATCTTTGAGATCGAAGGGCCTGGCGGCTTCGTGAAGGGTCGGGGGCGATGCCCGCGAACGACCTTCTATCCGTGCCGATGCCTAGCACCGGACACCTGAGCCTTTGTACGCTTTCTGCGCTGGTGAAGCCTCTGGGCGGGCGGCCCCTTCTAACGGGCGGGGCCTCTGGGGCACCTGGCGGCGATTCGAGCCGCCCGCACCAGGATTCCTTCGGGTCAACAAGTCGATTCTCTCCTAGCGAACGCGGAGGTCGGTCTTCAGGACCGCTCCTCCCGGAATCACGCCGGTCTCGAGGAAGCGCCACAGCGCTACGAGGAGCTTTCGTGCCAGGGCCACGATCCCGATCTTTCGCAGCCGGGAGCTACCAGAGCCGAAACGACGCTGGTACCACTTCGAGAGTTCGCTCTCCGGCTGGAACCGCAACCACCCCCAAGCGAACTCGATTGCGTCGCTCCGGATCCAGCGGCTTCCATCCTTGCCGATCCCCTGCTCCCGACTCTTCGTTCCACTGTCGAAGGGCGTTGGCGTCAGGCCCGCCATCGAGCCCACCTGCTTGCCGTTGCGAAAGTCTCGCCACCCGAAGAACTCGGTTCCGAGCGACCAGGCCGTATTGATTCCAACTCCCTTCAGGCTGAAGAGCTGGCGGACCTTGGCGAGGGTTTCGTTCTTTCCCTCGCGAAGAATGTTCCGGCGCTCGGCTTCAAGCCGACGGATTCGCTTGGTCCCATGCGCGTAGTCCTGGGCGTAGTGCAGAAGCCTTGCACGAAGCCCCGCAGGAAGCCGCGATCCGTCCCAGAGCCGCATGGCTGCGAGTTGCCTCTCCAGGTCCTGCCGCAGGTTCAGGGTGAGCCCTTGATTCGAGAGCAAACCCTTGAGCCTGTGGCCTACCCGCGTCCGGTCCTTCTTCGCGAGCTTCAGCTCTCGGTGGAGATGACGCCGATCCTCATCCTCCACCGAAGGCACGCGAACCACGCTCCACACCGGTTTCACACTCCCGGCCAGGTGACGGGCCAGCAGGTCGAGGAGCGCCACCACGTCGATCCGATCCGTCTTCGCACGACGCTTCTTGCGATTGACCTCGATGCTCGCGGAATCCACCACGAGATTCTCCACACCGTTCGCGACGAGGAAGCGGTGGATCCAGAAGCCGTCTCGGCCTGCCTCGTAGCAGCTCACCACCCGAACTTCCCTTCCGAGGCCGAGCTTCTCCCGGGCCCAGGCGATGGCTCCCAGCAAGGCCTTCCCGTCCCGCGAGTCGATCTTGCGCCGTACGACCTTCTCACCGAAGCCGCCCGAGAAGCCTACGAGCCAGCCCTTCTCGCCGAGCTCCAAGGCGACCATCAGGGTCTCCTCCGCTTCGCTAGTCTTGATCATTGAGGCCGCTGCTGTTTGCTTGGACAAGGTGTCTCTCCTTGGTGTGTTAGTTCAAGGAGGTTTACAGCAGTGGCCTTTTCTTGTCCGGAGCCCATGGGCATAGGCTCTAACGGATCGGCGTTTAGCCTGAACTATGCACGAAAGTTGGCTGAGAAGCTGGCTTTCCAATGTTTCAGCGTGCCGCGCGGCGATTGACGCTGACGGATCTCGTTTTGGGTGGTCGATGCCCATTCCGTGGCGCGAATGCGGAGTGTGCTTCGG
>JAAETT010000511.1 GCA_024228115.1 bacterium | reverse complement strand
GGCCTCAGGGGCGCGCCGAGCTGCGGATCGCTGCCGAGGCCTCCACCCGCCAACGATTCAATCGGGCCATCGAACAACTCGCCGCCTGACCCGGACCGATACCCTCAGGGGCCCGGATCCAATGACGGATTGGGGCTAGTTCCGTGTTGGGGGGGCAGAGATCGTGGCGGGTGTTCCGGCCGTAGGCGAATGAATTCGTTCTCTACCTTCCGTTCGCGGATTCCCGGCTGAATGCGTTCGATCGTGATGATCCGGCTGGCGGTTGCGCTGGGTGCCACGATCGGGCTCGTGCTGATTCTCCGGGATCTGCCCACGAGGATCGGGCCCGGCTTCGAGCCGTGGACGCCGCCCGGAGGGCCCGCTGAGGCGCGCGCGCTCATCTCGCGAGAAGCGTGCGCACAGCGCGATCCGCTGCGAAGGGCCTTCTTTGGTGATCTTCACGTCGACACGGCTCTTTCGATGGATACGGTGATTCGGGGCGGCACGTCGACGCCAGATGCCGCCTATCGATTCGCCCGGGGCGAACCGATCGTGCTTCCCCCGTCCCGCACTTTTTCCCTGGACCGCCCGCTCGATTTCGCCGCGGTGACCGACCACGCCGAGTGGATGGGTGAGACGTCCCGATGCAAGCGGCCCGACTCGCCCGTCTACGAGAGTTCGGCCTGCCGCACGTTCCGGGGCGAGCAGCCCTCCTGGATGGGCGACAACCTCTTCGGTCGCATTGCCGCCGTAGTCGGCTTCTTCGGGCGAAACGAAGGCATCTGCGGAGAAGGTGGCCTGGCCTGTCGTGAGGAGCTTCGCCGCGCCTGGCGCCAGACCCAGGCCGCTGCCGAGCGTTGGTACGATCGCACCTCCGCCTGCTCGTTCACGACGTTTCACGGTTGGGAGTACAGCGCATCGCCCGGGCGCTCGAAGGTCCATCGCAACGTCATTCTCCGAAACGAAATCGTTCCGGAACTCCCAATCTCGTGGATCGACGAGCCGTCCGCCGAAGGGTTGTTGCGGAAGCTCCGGGGGCGCTGCAACGACACTGGTTCTGGATGTGAAGCTCTCGCGATCCCGCACAATCCAAACGTCTCGAACGGACAGCTTTTTTCGCCGGACCGAAGTGGAAGCCTCGAGGAACAACGCGCACGGGCAGCGCTACGCGCCAGCCTCGAGCCTTTGGTCGAAATGGTGCAGGCCAAGGGCGAATCCGAATGCCGAAGCGGATTCGCTGGCGTCATGGGAGAGGATGAGCTCTGCGACCAGGACAAGATTCGCTGGATGGACGACGCACAGCCACCGGACTGCGGCGAGGACGCAGGCCGTGGCGCGATGGTTCATCGTGGATGTCAATCCAAGCTCGATTTCGCGCGCTACGTCCTGCTCGAAGGATTGCGAGAGAACACGCGGTTGGATGTGAACCCTTATCGCCATGGTTGGATCGGCGGAACCGACACGCATAACGGGACCCCGGGTGCGACGGACGAGGCGGTCTATCCCGGGCACAACGGGCTGACCGATGCGAGCTTGGCGAAGCGGATCAATGTCGAGAACGACAGCTACGCACCCTACCCACTGAGAAGTCCCGGTGGACTCGCAGGCATCTGGGCCGAGGAGAATACCCGCGACGCGCTCTTCGATTCCATGAAGCGCCGCGAGGCCTTCGCCACCAGTGGTACGCGAATTCGACCGAGATTGTATGGAGGCTGGAGCCCTCCCGAAGGTTCCTGCTTGCGAGCGGACGCTCCCGATGTTGCGGATGCGTGGGGCGTTCCGATGGGTGGAACGCTTCAGCCGCATCCAGAGGCCGCCGCCAGCCCGTGGTTCTGGGTTTCTGCATTTGCCGACGCGGTCGGAGGAGCCCCTCTCCAACGCATCCAGATCATCAAGGGCTGGGTTGGCGACGATGGTGAGTTCCATCAGGAAGTCCACGATGTCAGTGGTTCGGCTGCCGGAGACGCAGACGTCGATCGCGAGACATGTACCGGAACCGGGCCCGGTGCGGCGTTCCTATGCGGCTACTGGACCGACCCGAACTTCGATCCCAAGCGCCCGGCGGTCTACTACGCACGCGTGCTGGAGAACCCGACCTGCCGCTGGAGCGCCCTGCAGTGCAACGCGCTACCCGAAGCAGAACGTCCCGAGGCCTGCTCGGATCCAAGCCTCCCCTTGCGCATTCAGGAACGCGCCTGGACCTCGGCGATCTGGTACGACGTTCCAGGCGGGCGTTGAGGGAGGAAGGCTTCTCGCAGAGCCCACCGCTTCGCTCAGCGGATGTAGCCGGGCAGACACTCGCCTGAGGTGCGGCAAGCATCGAAAAGCCCCTCCTCGACCCAGGCACGTCTCACCTCGACTTCCTCGAATGCACCGTCGAGGCGACTCTTCTCGTAGGTCGAGCAGCCGTCCGGTAGTTCGTAGACGGCATGACGATCTTCCACGCCGGGGCAGCGCGTCTTCCATTTCTCGAGGTTGCGCCCGGCGCGCGCCAGCTCGAGCTGAGCGGCGCGGGCCTTCTCGGCCCACTTTGCGCGGATGAGTTCCGCATCGTTCACCACGGCTTCTTCGACGGGTGCCACGACGGCCACTGCGCGCGCCGCCGGTTTCGCTTTCTTTGGCACGGACTGCCCTTCGGAAGCCGGTCGCCGGCTCAGCCGGCCTTCCGGTTCGTAGTTCGTCGTTTCCACTGTTGCGCCTTCGGGAACCAGGCCTGCCGACGCGTATCCGATTTCCCCATTCGGCAATCGATACTTGACGATGCCGCCCGCCTGCCCGGGGGCGGCAATGCCGAGAACCACTGCGAACGCGAGGCTGATCAGGTGGAATTGCACTTCCCTGAGATCGGCGGGACATCGCCACCGCTTGAGCGGATCCAAGGACGCTCGCTGGGGTAGCATGCCGGCCATGAGTCATCGCGTGATCCAATGGTCCACCGGAAACGCCGGCCTGCGAAGCCTGCGCATCGTCTTGCATCACCCGGAGCTCGAGCTGGTGGGTCTACACGCACACAGCCCTGCGAAGCTCGGCAAGGATGCCGCCGAGATTGCCGGCGAGGGGGCAGCCGCGACAGGAGTCCTCGCAACAGGGGATGTCGACGCCTTGCTTTCGCTCGGAGCCGACTGCGTGATCTACATGGTGCAAGGAGAGACCCGCCCCTTCGAGGTGGTCGATGAGCTGTGTCAGATCCTGGAGAGCGGCACCAACGTCGTCTCCACCTCGATCGTATCGTTGGTCTATCCGCCCTTTGCCCACCCGAAACTTCGCGAGCCTCTCGAAGCGGCCTGCAAGAAGGGAGGGAGCACCCTCTTTACGAGTGGCATCGATCCGGGCTTCTCTGGAGATCTTCTTCCTCTCGCCCTGCTGAGCCTCTCGGATCGGGTCGATTCCGTTCGTTGCTCCGAGTTGATGAACTACGCCACCTATCCAGACCCGGACTTCACCGGAGAGCATTTCGGCTTTGCTCGGCCGCTTTCCTACCAACCGCCGCTCCTCCAACCCGGAGCGCTGCGTTGGGGTTGGGGAGGCATGGTCCAGATGCTGGCCGACGCCCTCGAGGTCGAGCTCGACGAGATACGCGAGAGCCACGATCGGAAGGTCAGCGACGTGGCCTTCGAATGCGCGATGGGCAAGGTCGAGCCCGGCATGGTGGACGCCGTTCGCTTCTCTCTCGAGGGAATCGTGAACGGCCGCATTGTCGTGGCAGCCGAGCACGTGAATCGGCTTCGCGATGCCGCCGCACCGGATTGGCCTGCGCCGCCCCCCGGCCGGGGCTCGGGTTACCGGGTCGAAATCGACGGCTCGCCCACGATGCGCTGCGATTTCGAGCTGCGGGGCCCGGATGGTGACAACAACACCGCGGGGATCACGGCGTCGGCGGCTCGGGTGATCAACGCGATCCCCGCGGTCGTTGCCGCGCCGCCGGGGATGGTCTCGACGCTGGACTTGCCTCACACTCCGGCGCGTGCATGCGTCGCGCGCTGAGAGCGAGTCCACATCCAGGGAGGTTTCGAGATGAAAGTCAAGGATGGTGTCGTCGTCGTGACGGGCGGTGCGAGTGGTATCGGCAAGGGGCTGGCCGAGCGCTTCCAGCAGGAGGGTGCGGGGCACGTCGTGGTCGCGGATCGGGATGAACCCGGAGCTCGAGCTGTCGCGGAGGCGATCGGCGGTACGGGCGTCGGCCTCGATGTGTCGCAGGAAGATGCCATTCGTTCCCTCGTCTCGGAGACCGAGCGTGCCCACGGCGGAATCGATCTCTTCGTTTCGAATGCAGGCTACGTCACCCTCGGAGGCCTCGAGGCGCCCGTGGAGGATCTTCAGCGCATGTGGGAAGTGCATGTGTTGGCGCATCTCTACGCAGCGCGAGCCGTCCTTCCGGGAATGATCGACCGCGGCCAAGGCTACTTGCTGAACACCGCATCGGCGGCCGGCCTGCTCACCCAGCTCGGCTCACTTTCGTACTCGGTGACGAAGCACGCAGCCGTCGCGTTGGCCGAGTGGATCGCCATCACTCATGGTCGCCAGGGCATTCGTGTCTCGGTGCTGTGTCCGCAAGCCGTAGAAACGGCCATCGCGGCCAACAGCCCGGATCGCGACAGGCTGGGCGGCGGTGGAATGGGCGTCGCGGGCCAGGATGGCGTGATCCAGCCCGAGGACGTGAACCAATGCGTCGTCGAGGCTCTCGACGAAGAGCGTTTCTGGGTCCTGCCACATCCCGAAGTCGCGGAGTACGCCCGTCGCAAGGGTGCCGACGTGGATCGCTGGATCGGCGGAATGATGCGCTTCCAGGAACGGATGTTCGGCGAGAACGAACAGCCTGGTGATTGGCTCATGCGCGATCGGTAGGGTGGGTCTCGCTGATCTCGATCTAGAGGTTCTTCTGGCGCATGAGCTCGAAGGACGTACCGGCGCTCTCAGCGTTCGCGTTGGTGACGAGCAGATCGAGGCAGGTGGCGGACGCTTTCCGATCTACAGCCTTGCCAAGACGATCATCGCAGCCCTTCTGGTTCAGTCGAACGATGAAGGCCAGCTCGGGCTAGACGATCCCCTTGCGCGCTGGCATCCGGAAGTGCCAGGTGCATCCGAGATGAGCCTTCGTCATGTGCTCCAGCATCGCGCGGGTCTGCGCGACTACGGGTCGCTTCCGGAATACCACGCGGCATTGGCCAGCACGCCGGGCCAGGCCTGGGGCCGCACTGCTTTCGCAGACCACACCTGGATGAAGGGACCGGTCCACGAGGCCGGGGAACGATTCCTATATTCGAACCCGGGCTACAGGCTGCTCCGCGAGGTCGTCGAGCAGGTCGCCGACGCAGGGTTCGAGGATCTCGTCGAAGCGCGAATCGCCAGGCCACTCGGGCTGACGCGGACATTCGTACTGGAGACCCATGCTCACTACGCCGAGCTGGTCCCAGCCTCCACCTCTCGCCTGACACAAGACGCATCACCGCGTGATGTGGGAGAGTCGATGGATCCAGGTTGGGTATTCCATGGAACGCTGGCTTCGACGGCTGGGGAAGTCCTCCGGTTCCTCGCCGCACTCGCTGGTGGATCGTTGGTTTCGTCCGAGGGGCTCGCGGAGATGACGCGTCTGCTCCCAATCGACGAATCGGCAAAGGGCTGGACGGTGCCCGCCTATGGTCTCGGGTTGATGGGGGATATCGGCTCGACCTTCGGCCCGTGTTGGGGCCACAATGGTGGCGGACCCGGCTACACCGCTTCAGCGTTCCACTTTCCGGTGCAGGCCACGACGGTGTGCGTGTTGTGCGCCGACGAGCGCGACGGGGCTGCTGAGCGTGTGCTTCGGTGCGTCTTGGAAGCGCTTCACTCGCCTGAACCTCAGGCTTCCGGGATCTCTTCCACACTCAGGTAGACTCGGCCGCCCTGCGCACGAACGCGTTCCACCTCTTCGTCTGCCCCCGCACTCTTCCCGCCGAGTCGGAGGATCGCATCGCAGCGCTCGGCCAAGGCGAGAGAGACCGGCATCATGATTCGATCGTAGTCTGCCTCTCCGGCAGCCTGGATGATCGGCAAGGCGAGGTTGACTCCGATGATCGGAACGTGGCCACGTTCGAAGACCGCGAGTGCGGCCTCATTCAAGAGGCGGAGCCTTGCGGCACGCTCCTCTTGGGAGGAGGCGCCGCTCCGGTAGGGCCCCGCGATCATGATCCAGCTGGCTCCGCTCATGGTTCAACGATACCCAGGGGCACGGCACTTCCTCGAGCGCGGACCAAAGCCATCCGATTCTCTAGCCTCTGTGTCGTTCCGTCCAAGGGAGAAGGCGTTGAAACACGTTTACTGGATCATTTCCGAGAAGTTGGCCGGCCGGCCGGGGCCCAATCGTGCGGCCTGGGATGCGGCTGCGCTCGCAGAGGGCGGGTTCCGGGCGGTGCTTTCCCTGGATACGCGAGAAGTGGACGGCGAGGCGCTCCGTGCGGCTGGGATCGAGCATGCTGTGGTCGAGCTTCCCGCAGACGATCAAGCGAACGAACAGACGGAAGCGACCTGCCTCGAACGCTTGCCCGAGGCTCAGGCCTTTCTCGAGACCCAGGCCGAGGCGGGCCGCAAGACCCTCGTCCATTGCAGCATGGGGCGCGATCGAACCGCTCTGGTGGGTGCCTATTTCGTCGCTTGTGCGGAGGATCTGGATGCTGATTTCGCAATCGCGAAGGTTCGAGACGTGCGACCCGACGCGCTCTTCGCGCCGCGTTGGGAGCCAATGGCTCTCCGATTGATCGATGACCTGATGAGCCAGCGCAAGCGCCGCCCGGGCCGAACACGCTAGTTCAAAGGCCATGTTCACGTTGCGCTTCGATATGCGATCCCCGGCCTCGGGTGGGCCGATTCAGGATCTCTACCAGGCGGCGATGGAGATGTGCGTCTGGGGTGAGAAGAACGGTTGCATGATGGCGATCGTCTCCGAGCATCACGGCTCTTCGGACGGCTATCTTTCCGCGCCTTTCGTGCTGGCCTCCGCCCTGGCGGCCCGTACCCGCAGGCTTCCGATCCAGATCGCCGCGTTGTTGGTTCCACTCCACGATCCGATCGATCTTGCCGAGCAGATGGCCGTGCTGGACATCGTGTCCGGAGGCCGGGTCTCCTACGTCTGCGCTCTTGGCTACCGCGAGGAAGAATACGCGATGTTCGGGCGCGACAAGCGCCAGCGTGGCAAACGGATGGACGCCTGCCTGGAGGCGATGCAGCAAGCCTGGACAGGGGAACGCTTCAGCTACGAGGGCCGGCCCGTTCGAGTTACACCCATGCCGCTCTCCGCCGGCGGGCCGCCGCTTCTCATGGGGGGCGCATCTCCCGCGGCCATTCGGCGAGCTGCCCGTTTTGGGATGGGCATGATAGGCCAGGGTGGACCGCCAGAGCTCGAGCAGCTCTACGCCGACGCCTGCAGAGAGTTCGGCACGACGCCCGGCTTGTTCATCAATCCACCCCCCGACGCGCCGACCTGCGTCTTCGTCGCTGAAGATCCGGATCGGGCCTGGGCCGAAATCGGTTCCTACCTTCTGCACGATGCAATGACGTACGGCAAGTGGATGGCCGCCGGTGGAACGAATGTGAGTGCCAGCGGCTCGCAGGTCCGGACCGTCGAAGCCTTGCGCGCCGAAGAAGGCAACTACCGCATTCTCTCCCCCGACGAGGCGAGAAGCCTCATCCAAACAGGTTGGCCCCTTCTCCTCCATCCCCTCGTGGGGGGGCTGCCTCCCGAGCACGGCTGGCGCTGCCTCGAGCTCGTTGCCAGCAAAGTCCTCTAGCGTCCCCTCGTCGGGTTCAGGGCTCGATGACGACCTTGCCCAGGATGCGGCGCTCCTGGAGATCACGTAGAGCCTGCGGAGCTTCGTCGAGGGTGTAGCGTTTGGAGACATAGGGATTGAGCTGGCCGGAGGCGGTCAGCCGGTCGAGATCGCGGACGATGGCATCCCGGGTCTCGGGTTCCCGGCCCACCATGGCGCCAAAGAAGACGCCAACGATCTGGCAGCCCTTCAAGAGCGTCAGGTTCAACGGGATCTTGGGGATACCTGCGGTAAAACCGATGACCAGGAAGCGCCCGTTCCATGCGGTGGCACGAAGGGCGGCCTCGGCGTATTCACCGCCGACTGCGTCATAGACGACATCGGCACCCCGACCATCGGTGAGGGCTTTCGTGCGTTCCTTCAAGTCTTCGACGGAGTAGTCGATCGTTTCGTCGGCGCCGCGTTCGCGGCAGAGGGCGAGCTTGTCGGCGCTCGATGCGGCTGCGATGACCCGTGCACCCGCGAGCTTGCCCAGCTCTACCGCCGCCAGGCCGACGTTTCCTCCGGCACCGAGCACGAGAAGTGTTTCACCCTTCTGCAGCTGGCCTCGATACTTCAAGGCGTAGTGCGAGGTGCCGTACGCATATTGCATGCCCGTCGCCTCGGCAAAGCCGATGCGTTCGGGCATGGGTCGCGTGCTGATAGCACTGACCAGGGCTTGCTCAGCAAAGCCACCCGTAATTCCCGTAGCGCCGATCACGGAATCACCAATCGCAAATCCATCGACGCCTTCACCGACCTCCCGGACGATGCCGGCAACCTCTCCACCGGGAAAGAAGGGAGGCGTTGCCTTGAACTGGTAGGCATCCTCGATGATCAATGCGTCGGGGAACGTCACCCCTGCCGCGCGGACGTCGACGACCAGCTGGCCCGGTCCGGCCACGGGATCGGGCACCTCCTCGACGACCAGTTTTTCCGGCGGCCCGAATTCTCTGCAGATGACAGCTCTCACGGATTCTCCTTTGGTGCCCGATGCTAGCGCCAGCCGCGGGGGTTGTTCTCGAGTTCTTCCGCCAACCGGTCGACGGCGTTGCCCAATCTCTCACCGTCCTCCGGAAAGCGACGGATCAGATTGTGGCCTTCTTGATCCCGATGCACATCGGAGAGCATGCTCTTGTCGCGCCCGAGATCTCCAGTGGACGCGAGATACTTGAAGCGCGCATTCCGGGCACCGGCGGGTTCGCCGCCGAGGGTCGGAAAATAGAAGAGCAGCTCATGCGGAGAGGCTGCGCCCTTCTCGAAGACATTGCTGAGATCGGCTCCGTCCACGATCCGATCCTCCGGCAACGGAATACCCGCAAGGCCCAGGAGCGTCGGGAAGATATCGATGTTCATGGCAATCTCGTCGCTCACGCCTCCCGCGGGAATTCGCCCGGGCCAACGTGCGATCATCGGTACGCGTTGTCCGCCCTCGAGCACCTCTCCCTTCCTGCCCCGAAGGTTGCCCGGGCTCCCATTGTAGTCCGCGCCATTGTCGCTCGTGATCAGGACCAGGGTGTTCTCTGCAAGGCCGAGCCGGTCGAGAGCTTCGAGGATTGCACCCGTACTGCGGTCGAGATCCTCGACCACATCGCCGTAGACACCGCCTTCAGAGGAACCCGCATGCTCCGGATCCGCGAAGTGCGGTACGTGCGGTGCCGTATGCGCGAGGTAGAGGAGGAAAGGCCCAGCCTTGTGTGCGTCGAGGACCGAGAGCGCCTCCTCGGTGAAACGTCGGGTCAACTGCCGCTGATCCATCCCGACCATTTCGACATCGGCATCCTCATCTCGGAATGAACCGCGGTTGACGAGCGGTGTTTCGTCGCGAATCTCGATCTCGTCGTTCCGAAAGAGATGCAAGGGCTGCATGTCGTTGCTGAAGCGGACTCCGACGTACTCTTGGAAACCGAAATCGTTGGGCAGATGCCCGGACCGATCTCCCAGGTGCCACTTACCAATCATGCCGGTGGCATAGCCGGCGGCACCCAGGGCTTCGGGCAAAAGGATCTCATCGGTAGGCAATTCATTGCCCACGCCCAACATCTTTCGAATCGTCCCGACGAGAGTCCCTTCGGGAAAGAAGACGTGGTACTGCGTTCCCGTTCGCACGGGAAAGCGGCCGGTGAGGAGTGCCGCACGAGACGGCGTACACACCGGCGAAGCCGAGTAGAAATCCGTCATCCGCAGGCCTTCGGCTGCCGCCTGGTCGATGTGCGGGGTGCGAATCAGTTGGCTGCCGTAGCTTCCGAGATCACCCCATCCGAGATCGTCGAAGAAGATCACGACGAAGTTCGGTGGTTCCGCCAGCTTCTCCGCTGAAACGGCTGCTAGATAGGCCGCCTTCTCCGACGCATGTTCCGGATGCGTGGGTGCGTAGAAGAAGGTCACCTGTGCCCAGCGCAAGCCCAATCCCACGAGCGCCACACCCAGCACCAGGAGCAAGAGCGCTCCAAGGCCACTCGCCAGCCGCCAGAACAGTTTCCCCATGGGACGGGCCTCTATCTTGACTGCGGGAGCGATTTCGGGGACTACTGCCTAGGCGAAATCGATCACCGAGCGGATGACCTCGCCTTCCTGCATGGCACGGAAGGCTTCGTTCACTTCGTCGAGCTTGATGCGTTGGCTGACCATGTTTTCGAGATCGAGCTTGCCGGCTTTCCAGAGGCGAAGCAGCTTCGGCATGAAGGTGCGCACGTTGGCACTGCCATACATGGAACCACGCAGTGTCTTGTCCCCGAAGAAGAATTCGAAAGCCGAGAACTCGATCTTCTGCTCCATGCGGCCGACGCCCACGATCACGGCGGTTCCACCACGGCGAGCCGCGTCGTACGTGGCTCGGATGGTCGCGGGATTTCCGATGCACTCCAGGGCGTAGTCGAAGCCCTCACCGCCGGTGATTTCCGTCTTCAAGCCTTCGAGGTCGTCAGGCTTGCAGACGTGGGTCGCGCCGAATTGCTTCGCAATGGCCAGCTTCGAATCGACCAGATCGACTGCCAGGATCTCGGCAGCCCCCGCAATGCGTGCGCCCTGGATCGCGGAGATGCCGACACCGCCCGCACCGATCACGACCACCGAGCTGCCCGGAGTCACCTTGGCGGTGTTGATGGCGGCGCCCACGCCAGTCGTCACGCCACAACCGATCAGCGACACCAGCCCGAGCGGGATGTCGTCGTCCACCTTCACGGCCGCGCTTTCCGGGATGATCATTTCCTCGGCAAAGGTTCCACAGCCGGCCATGCCCATGGTCGGGTTGCCGTCGAGCACGAAATGCGGCGTGAACATCGGCCCCATGCTCTGACAGAGGTAAGCCTCGCCGCGCAGGCAGCTCTTGCAGTTCCGGCAGGCGGGCGTGAAGGAAATGATCACCGGATCGCCGGCCGCAAGCTCGCTGACGCCGGGGCCCACTTCCTGGACGATGCCCGCACCTTCGTGGCCGAGCACGCAGGGCGTGCCCACCGGGATCGTGCCGTTCTGGGCCGATACGTCCGAATGGCAGACGCCGCTCGAGACGATCTTCACGTGGACTTCGCCCGGGCCGATATCGACCAGGCCGACGTCATCGCGGATTTCGAGGGGCTTGTTGAGTTCGGTGAGGACGGCGGCTTTCATGGTGTCTCCGGCTGATCAGGAAGGATGGGAAAGGAAGGGAGCATGCTATCGCCAGCACCCGAATGCGTCCACACAGGCCCAGGGCGCCTCAGTCCAGGAACGCTACGACCCTCGCTGGCGCTGCACTACAGGCAGCGAGTTTCATGGGGAAGAAGCCGACTTTGAATCCGGCCGGAGGAAGGGCCGCGAGATTGTCGAGCTGCTGCACGATGAAGACTTCTCGCTCCCGGCCAGCAAAGTGACCGTCCCAGATTTCGCCTGGATCCCCGGTCTCGGTGAAGGCACGTCGCATCTCGAGGAAGGGCCGGTCCCAGCCGGCCGCATCGGTGCCTAGAACCTTCGCTCCGAGTTCCGCCAGGAAGAGCGTGCCCTCACGCGTCATCCCGGGGTAGAGGTAGAACTGGAGGTCACCGAGGCCGAATCGCTCCTGGCCGGTTCGGAGGAGTACGGCGGTTTCGGGCCCGATCCGTGCGCCCGTTTCGTCGATCGCAGCCTGCAACGCTTCGACCGTGATTCCCTTGGCAGGCTCGGTGCGCTCGCGAAGGTCGAGCACCACGCCATCGCAATAGAGTTCACCCAATTCGATGTCGGTGATCGTCCGGGCCGGCTTGCCTTCGCATGTCGTGCCGTAGTGGAGAGGTGCATCCACGTGGGTTCCCAGATGGCTCGAGAAATGGAGTGTTTCGTCGCCCCAACCTTCGCCATCGGGCAGGTCTTCTTTTGTGCAGCCGAAAAGCGCACACATGATGTCGGCGCCGCCTTCGGCTGGCCGGATCGGATCGATCGACGGAACGAGCACGGACGCCGCAACACGCGCCGCCTCGGGCATACGCTCCAGGTCGGTCGCATCGAGAAGGCGAGTCAGGTCTACCAGTTGCATTGCCCCCCCTACGCCAGCCCAGGTGCTCGCTTTCGATCGAGGTGGCCTTCGGCGATCAACCACCGCAGCGAATCGGCATAGGTCTCATGCACCGGTCGCCACGTGACACCCAGCTCTTCGAGTTCGGGAGAATCTTCGACGAGTCGAGTCCGGGTCACGAAGGTCATCGCCTCACGGGTGAGTGGGAATTCGATCGGCACGATTCGGCGCACGACGTCGCCGGCCACGCCCAGGCCTCGAAACATCCACCCGGGGCCAGGGATCCGACGGATGGGCCGGCCGGTAACGCCAGCGAGCAGATCGCCGAGGGTACGCCACGGCAGGAAATGCCCGGCAGCGATGACCCGACGCGTTCGACCGGATGCCAGCATCGCAACCAGGGCTTCGGCGAGATCTCGTGCATCGACGCACATGTAGCCTCCCGAGGTATGGAAGATGCAGGTGCGCACGAAAATGATGAGTGCGTTGTTCGCTTCCGAGAGGCCGGGGTCGTCAGGGCCGTGGATGGCGCTCGGGTAGATCGTGGCGATCGGAGCCCCCTGATCTTGAAGTCGGCGAACGTAGGCTTCACAGTCGGCTTTCGAGCGGCTGTAGCCATCGTTCGCGTCGATGATCGGACCGTCCGCCCTCGTATCGCCACCCCACGGATCGAAGATCGCACCGAAGCTGGAGACGTAGGCGATGTGTCGGAGCCCACGTTCGACTGCGCCTCCGATGACGAGCTCCGTGCCACGCACGTTCGTCGTCATGACCTCGGCTGCGCGTTTCGCTTCGATACTGACGAGGCCTGCCGCGTGGAGCACTCCGTCGCAGCCCTCGAGGCCTGCCGTAACGGCTTCCGGGTCGGTCATGTCACCCACCACGAAATCGGGCATCGGAACCGATGACCTCGAGAAGGCCTGACGCAACTTTTCTTCACTGCGTACAAGGCAACGTGTCTCGTGCCCGGCCCGGGCAAGAGCCACGGCGGCATGAAAGCCGACCAGTCCGGTTGCACCTGTGATCATCACTCGCACGGTTTTGTCATCCCGGGTCGAGGGGGCTTTGCCCGTCTGTTCGCGGATCGGAACGAATTCCGGCTGGCGCATGGCGCGCCGTGCATGGCCGGAACGGCTCAGCGTAGCGTGCGATCGTGGCGCTCTCCTCTGTTCTCTTCAACGTGGATCCGAGAGCTTGACGTAGACCCGGGTGTTGCGAGCCGAGCCATCCGGGTGGCATCCGTCATTCAAGAGGGTCTCCTCGAGCGTGAACTCGCAGCGTTCCGCGACGCGCCAGCTCTTGCGATTGAGTTCGCTCATACGAAGCTCGACACGCTGTGCTCGGAAGCTGCCGAATGCGAGGTCCGTCAAGGCTCGTACGGCCTCGCTCACGTAGCCCTCGCCCTCGTGGGCCTCGTGGCACCAATAGCCGATTTCGAAGCGACGCTCGTCCCAATCGAGACGTGGGATGCCGCAATTGCCGACGAAGGCGCCACCCTCGCGAAGAAAGAGAGAGAAGGAAAGCGATTCGCCGGCTAGATGTTTTGCTCGGAGGGCCACCAAGTGCTCGCGCTGCCATTCCAGCGTCGGGATTTCCGTCGCCCATGCCATCCAGCGATGCAGGTTCAGGAACGACGCGTGAATCCCCGCGAGGATCTCTTCGGCTTGATCCGGGTGGAGAGCGCGGAGCGCGAGGCGATCTGTGGTGAGCTCCAGGGGGATGTCCGGCTGGGCGCTCATCACGAGAAATCGAACACGTCCAGCATGCCACGCACGCCTTGATTGTTCTCGAAAAAATCGAAATCGATGCTGAGGGCAGCAGCGAAGATGACGGCGCGCTCGTCCGTGCTCCAGGTTCCTTGCTCATAGTCGATCATGAACGAATCGGCGTCGGCGAAGACTTCACGCAGCGCGCCACTCCAGCGTTTGGTGATGACCGAGTCCCCGCTGCCGCGGGTACTCAGCACCGGAAATGTCCATAGGCGCCAGAGCGGGCTGCGAACCTTCGCGAAGGTCATCCCGGTGGCGTCTCGCAGGTCATATCGCTTGTAGAGGATGCCGAAGCGGCGATGCACGCTGCCGAGTCTCTCGCCTTGTGCACCCGTCACCTCGAGATCCGAGAACAAGAAGAAGAACGACCGGGCGAGCTCGAGCAAGAGCTGATTTTCGCGGTCTACCACGCGGATCTGGAAGCCCCGGTGGGATCTCAGGATGGCGCGCTTCAGGAAGTCTGCCGTTCCGCCGGCTCGCTCAGCGATGGTCCCGAGCTTCTCCTGCTCGGAGCCCAACACTTCGTATTGATTGCGGGTTTCCCAGTCGACGATGATCTCGGTCCATTCCTTGCGTTGACGAATGAAGAGCTGGCGGTGGTCATCGAAGAATCTCTCGAGCATGAATCGGCTTCTCCCGGGATGGGTCAGTGGTCGACTGAGTCGAGGGCTGGAGGTGCGGGCGGCGGTCTCTCTTCGGCTGGGCGGCCGCCGAATTCGACGACCCTTGGCGCGAAGAGGCTCGTCATGCGATCGCGGGCCCGTTGGCGCCGAGCCGTTCCCCCCGCAATCCGCGGCTCTGCACCAGCACCACGACCATCAAGCCTGCGGCAAGCCAGAAGGGCCAGGCCATGTTCCGATCGAAGAGGAAGCCAGCGGCTGCAGGGCCGAAGATGCGCGCGAGGGAGGCCATCGATTGGTACGTCGTCATTACGGCACCGCGGGCTTCCGGACTGGCCTCGAATGACGTCAAGCTCATCAGCGATGGTTGTGAAATGGCGCGGCCTATTGCAGAGAGGGTCAGCGGAACCAGGAGCAATCCGATGCCCGGCGCCAGGGGCAAGAAGAAGAAGCCGACGACGAGGAGTGCGGATCCCGCCATGACCAGGCTGCGTTCCGAATAGCGTGCCGCCAGCGCTCGCATGCCGCCGCCCTGAACGCCCCCCATGACCAGGGCCATGCCCACGAGCAGGAAACCCAGGCTGCGGGCGTCGAGATGGAATGCGTCCTTCATGTACAGAGGAAACATGTTCTCGAGCTGGGCAACGGCCAGGGAGAAGAACAGGTAGATGATGCACGCTTGGCGAACGCGCGGATTGCGCAGGATTTCAATGCGGCCCAGGGTGCGCTCTGGCGCGCTTCGGTGCGGAGGATTTCGCAGCGCGAACGCGGCGAACACGAAGTTCAGCCCCGCAAGGCCTGCTGCGGCAAACATCGGAACCGCGTATCCGTAAGGGGCGAGCAATCCGCCAATCGCCGGGCCGAGTGTGAATCCCACGCCGAAGCTCGCACCTAGCATGCCCATCCAGCGGGTGCGGTCTTCATCGGAGGTGACATCCGTGATATAGGCCGAAGCCACGCCGATGTTCGCGGCAAAGCCCCCCGCGAGGATTCGAGCAGCGAACAGGCCTGCAAGGGATTCAGCAAAGCCCAGCCAGGCCAGGGAGAGCGCGGTTCCCAGCACGGTGACGAGCATGACCGGCCTGCGGCCGACCCGATCCGAAATCCGCCCCCAGAGCGGCGCAAACGCGAACTGGGCCAGGGCATAGGAGCTCTGGATCAGCCCATAGGTCCATCCGTCCGCCCCGAAATCGGCCGCCCAATAGGGCAGCACGGGCATGACGATGCCGAAGCCGATCAGGTCGACGATGACGACGCTGAACAGGATGGCGAGAGAGGTCTTATGCGGTGCGGCGTCCATCGGCGGGGCGGAGCATGGCGGCGCTGTGGTGCCACCGCAAGCAGGGCCGCGGGGACGCGCAGGTCCTGCGGCCAGTCGTCTCCGAACTCCAGGCCGGACGAGATTTTCGTGGCTCGGCGATGCTCTCCCGCATCTCCTGCGCATTCCAGTCGAAGCCCTCCATTGCGGCACCCGATCTGCCGATACGGCCCCTACAAGGAGAACGCCATGGCCAAAGCATTCGGCCTTCTATTCATCGCGGGGCTCCTCTGGGTGGGCCTCACTGTCTACACGGAAGGGAGCGAGCACGCTTTCGGCGGCCTGTTCGCTTCCGTGAACACCGAGCCCCTGGACGCTGATTCCGGTGATCGGCTTTCGACGCCCAAGCGCGCAGGTCTCGCCGTCGAACGAGCCCACGAAGCAGCCAACGATCGTATGGAGCGTCAGCTCGGCGAGGGTTCCTGATCGGCTAGGGCGGTTCGCCGCTCAGTTCGTTCGCCTTCATCAGCCTGCCTTCCAGCCCGTCGAAGGTCTCCGCTCCTTCGATGACCTGCTGGGAAAAGGGGTCGTCGTCGACCCCGGAGGATGGCCACGGGCAGATGATTGTGAACGGAACGTACTGTATCGTAATAGGCACGGATCGACGGGAGCCGAGCTGAGGTCGCTGCAACGGGTTGAACCTGTTGGTGTTTCCAGGTCGGCGAAAGGAGACGTGGCGTGCGGTCTCGAGCAGACGGGGGTGCGACTGCCGGGCGACCCCGGAGCGAGGAGGCCCACCAGGCCATCCTGAAGGCCACCCTCGATCTCCTTTCCGAGGTGGGTTTCTCGGCGTTGACGGTCGAGGGCGTCGCGCATCGGGCGGGTGTCGGCAAGGCGACGATCTACCGGCGCTGGCCGTCCAAGCTTCCGCTCGTCGTGGAGGCCTTCGGCGAGCTTCCCGCCTTCGAGGACGTGGATTCGGGAAGTCTCGAGGGTGATCTCAAAGCCATGCTCCGCCGCTACCTGGAGAACTTCCTGGCAACACCGTTGGCCACGGCGTATCCGAGCCTCGCTGCCGAACGCGCGCACAATCCGGATCTGAGCGAGCTACTCGATCCGATGTTGAAGCGACGGCGCCGGCCCTTGGCCCTGGCCTTCGAGCGCGCACGTGATCGAGGAGAGTTGGCGCCGGGCGTGGACATCGATCTGGCAGCGGATCTCGTCGTCGGGCCCATTGCAGTGCGTCTGTTCTTTCGCGGCATGCAGGTGCATCCGGACATGGTTGAAGCGATGGTCGATCTGGCCCTCAGTGGCCTGGTCTCCAGGAGAAGCTAGCCTGAACTATGCACGAA
Source organism: bacterium (assembly GCA_024228115.1). Lineage (NCBI taxonomy): Bacteria > bacterium. The sequence continues at coordinate 120 of JAAETT010000511.1, read as the reverse complement.
AGTTGGCTGAGAAGCTGGCTTTCCAATGTTTCAGCGTGCCGCGCGGCGATTGACGCTGACGGATCTCGTTTTGGGTGGTCGATGCCCATTCCGTGGCGCGAATGCGGAGTGTGCTTCGGC
>JAAETT010000510.1 GCA_024228115.1 bacterium | reverse complement strand
GCGATAGCAAAGGGAGCGCCGGTCAGGGTGATGACCGAGCCAGCGCCGCCAGCGGAGCTACCACTGCCAGCGCCACTCGCCGTAATCGCCGGGAGGGTCGATAGGGCGAAGCTAACGCCACCGGTCGAGAGGGCACTGGCCCCCGCGGACGCGGCAAGAGCCACCGTGAGTCCGGCAGTCATGAGGAACTGAATCAACCTACGCATTTGTTTGGATTCCTTTTCAAAGAATGTCTGCATGCTGTTCGGACTCGCATGCTTTTTCTGTGTGCGCCGAGGCACTTTCCCCGGTCAACGGAGAGCAGTTGTGCAAGGCGGATGCCAATTCCCCACAGCTCGGGCCATTCCGTAAATGACTGAAATCCAAGGGATTTCGAGAGCTGCAAGATGGCAGACCCCCAGGGGCAGTCAACGGCGGAAGGAAGTTTTCCCTCCGTGGGGAAAACCTTTTCTTCGCGATCCCGGGGCGCGAGGGAGGCTCCTGGAGCCCTCTTGTTGCCAAAGGGATTGTCCGATGGGGCGTCCGAGCCCGTGCGCTAAGCTGCCGCGTTCCTTTTTCCGATTTCAGAGGCTGGTACCATCCATGTTGCCCTTCTCGTTGCATGCGCCGACCGCGCGTGCCCGTCTACTCGCACCGCTCTTGATGCTGTCCCTGCTGGGGGCGATGGCGCCCTTGGGTTGCGGTGGTTCACGCGAGGCGCAGCTCGAGGAGATCCGCGCGTTGCAGGATGCCGGTCTCTACGCGGAGAGCGTCGAACCGCTGCGTGAATTCTTGAGCACGGATCCGGGCCAGCCCGAGGCGAACTACCGGCTCGGGACCGCGCTCCTTCGCACCGGTCAGGCCAGCCCCGCTGTTTGGCCCCTGCATCGGGCTGCGGCCTCGGAGGCCTACGCTGTACCGGCTGGCCTGGCGCTCGCGCTGACCCTTCAGGAGCAGAACCAGCGGGAAGAGGCGCTCGAGGCGGCGAATCGTGTACTCGAGGTCGAGCCCGACAACGAGCGCGCACTGATGATTCGCGTCCAGGTTTCGCTCGCGACGGCCCATCCCGAGGAAGCGTTGGCCGATACGGATCGCCTGCTCGAGATCAGTCCCGATCGCTACCTCGGGCTGCGTGCGTCGGCTCTCGCTGACCTTGGCCGGCTGGATGAGGCTGAGCAGATCTATTCCGAGGCGGCAGGAAAGGCCGAGCAGCTCGATCCGAGTTCGGCTGCGCAGTGGTGCATCGTGATGGCGGAGTTTCTCGGTGAGAAACGCGAGGACGCCGAGCGCGCCAGTGAGCAGCTCGAGCGCTGTCTGGAGCCGAACCCGGCCGCGCCGGCTGTGGTTCGACGCGCGGTCGAGCTGTACGACAAAATGGATCGCCCCGAGCAGGCGATGGCGACGGTGCGACGGGCTGTGGAAACCGAGCCGAACGATCTAGGTCTGCGGAAGTCTCTGGCGGATCGGCTCGTGGCCGCGGACAAGGTGGATGAGGCAGACGCGCAACTCCGCGAGGCGGCCGAGACGCTCGAAACGCCCGCGGCCTGGTTTGCGTTGGCTGAGATGCGCCGTCGTGCCGATAAGCCCGAGTTGGCGCGGGAGGCGATCGAGCGCGCGCGAGAGATCTCCCCGGAGGATCCCGAGGAACTCCGCTTCTTCCTGGCCGATCTGCTCGCGGAGCTGGGGGAGCTGGAGGAGGCGGAGCGCTTGGCCGCTACGCTCGAGCAACCCGCATTCCGGCAGATCGCGCAGGGCAGGATCCTTCTCGAGCGCGGCGAATCAGCCGAGGCCCTGACCGCTCTGGGGCTCGGGATCCAGGCCTGGCCCAACAATACGGCCGCTCGTCTGCTTGCAGCGGAGGCCGCGCTCGACCTCGGGGATACGGAACGCGCGATGGTCGAGCTGCGCGAGGCGACCCGGCTGTCAGCCGAGGAGAACAACGCGGCGCTTCTGCTGGGAAGGCTCTACCTGGCCCGTGGCAATTTCGACTCGGCGGTCGCCCTGCTTCTCCGTCATGTGGCGGCGCAGGGTTTCGCCGATCCCGAGGCCCATGTCCTGCTCGCCTCGGCGGAGGCGCAGCGCGGAAGGCTCGATCAGGCTCGTGGATGGCTCGAGAAGCTCCGCTCGCACGAGGCCTTCGAGGGTCGCGCCGTGGCGGAGCGGGCCCGGTTGGAGCAACGCGTCTCTGGAGCGCAGGTGGCCCTCAAAGTGCTCGAGGGGAGCGGCCTCGATCTCACCGATCCGCGCCACGAGCCAGCCGCGCGCCAGTGGATCGGCCTGCTCCTCGCCGAAGGGCAGGGAGAGAAGGCGCGCGCATGGGCAGACCAGGTCAAGGAGAGCGATTCGCCCGACCTCCAGGCCTTGCGGGGCGATCTGCTGTTCCAGCTCGGCGAGGATGATGCCGCGCGGGCAGTGTTCGAGGCGGCGCTTCAGGCCGATGCGGAGTCCGGTCCGGCGCTGGCTGGGCTAGGCCAGCTCGAGCAACGGGCCGGGAACGCGGAGGCGGCGTTGACCCTCTACGAGAAGGCCCGGGCCGCCCACTCGGGCAATCCCCACTACGCCTATCTCGCCGCTTCCGCTCAGCTCGCCCTGGGGCGCAACGAGGAGGGGGAAAGTGGGCTGCGTGCGCTGTTGCGCCGGAATCCCGAGTATTTCCCCGCTTGCAACGATCTGGCCTGGTTACTCGCGGAGCAAGGCAAGGATCTGGATCTGGCGATCGAACTCGCGACCCGCGCGGCTCGTTTCAATCCAGGGGCGGAGGTGCTCGATACGCTGGGCTGGGTGCGGCTGAAGAGCGGTCAGATCGAACCGGCCGTCGCAGCGTTCGAGATGGCCCTGACGAAGGAACCGGATAACGCTACGGCTCGCTACCACCTGGGCATGGCGCTGGTGAAGCGGGGAGATGCGGAGGCCGCGCAGCAGGCGTTTCGCGCGGCGCTCGATGCGGGCCCTTTCGCTGAATCCGAGGCCGCCCGTCAAGAGCTCGAGCGTCTCGCCGCCGATGTAGGGGCTCGCCCGTGACTGGCCGCCGGACCCCGATGCGTGTGCGGGCCGCGTTCCTCATCGTCGCATGGCTCGGGTTGCTCTCGCTTGTCGCTTGCTCCCCCGATGCGGCGGAGCACCGGGCCCGCGCGGAGCAATATCTGGCCGAGGACAAGCCGAAGGAAGCGCTCCTGGAGCTGCGAAGTGCTCTCCAGATCGAGCCGAAGGAACCGGAGACGAATTTTCGAATCGCAGCGATTGCGGATGACCTGGGAATGCTCGAGGACGCCGTCTTCTACTACAAGGAGACCTATCGGATCGATCCCACCCGCAGTGACGCGGCCCTCGCCGAGGCGCGGCTGGTTGCATGGGAAGAACCCGAGCGCGCGGACGAGCTGATTCAGGGGGTGCTCGAGCGTGACCCCGCGAATGCGCTCGCTCGGGTGCGTCTCTCGGAGCTCGCGCTGACCCGTGACGATGCTGCCGGCGCCTTCGAGGCGGCGATGGTCGCGGTGGAGCTGGCTCCGGACGACTACAGGGCTCACATGCAGTTGGGAATTGTTCGACGGGCCCAGGTGCGAGAGTTCCGAACGGTGGGGGATACACCGGAGGCAGCGCTCTTCGAGCAAGCCCTGACAGCATTCGACCGAGCCCTCGAGCTCTCTGAATCGGCCAAGCCTGACGAGGTTCTTCAGATACGCCTGGACCGTGCCATGGTCTTCGTGAGTTGGGAGGGACACGAGAGCGAGGCGGTGGCTGCCTACCGCGAGACGGTCGAGGCGACAAAAGGCTCGCTACAGCGGTCCGCCCTCGACGCCGCCTTCTCGTACGCACGCCGGACGGGGAACGTGGAGTTCCGACGCTGGGTGCTGGAGTATCAACGCACGAACTACCCCGAAGCCTACGCCGCGTGGGGAGAGTTGGCGCGGCTCGAGGATGAGTCCGGCGGCTCGGGTGTCGAAATCCTGAAGTCGCTCATCGAGCTTCAGCCCGAATCCGCCCAGGCTCATCTCCTGTATGCGCGCCACATGGCCGAGGCTGGGCAGCGCGACGAGGGTGCGGTGCATCTGCTCGAGGTTGCGGATCGGGTCGATGAACCCGCCCTCGTGCTGGCCTCGGCCGTCTCGATGAAGCTTCTAGCCGGTGAGCCCGAGGATGCCAAAGCGGCTCTGGCCCGCCTCGAAACCGAATATCCTGACCTGCCGGCGACTCATCTTGCCCGCGCGCAACGGGCGTTCGTCGCCGGCCGTTTCGATGAGGCCGCCGAAATCCTCGATGGGCTGACGGTGCGGGCTCCGAGCCGCCGCGTTTCGGAACTGCTGGCTCGAGTGGAGCAGCGCAGAAGGGCCTTTCCGGCTGCTCTTGCTGCCGTCGAACAGGCACTCGAGTTGGTGGAAGAGAACACTCCGCCAGTGGAACTCTTGAGGATCAAGGCACAAATCCAGGCGGCGATGGGTGATTGGCAGGGGACGCGACGGACCCTTCGGCGAATGATGAGTCAAGCCAAGACCGGTCTTCGCCTTGACGACCGCGTGCTTCTCGCCCGTAGCCTGTACGAGTTGCAGCGCCCTGCGCGTGGGAAGCAGATTCTCGAGAGACTGATCGTCTTGACGCCTCCGCCGGTCGAGGCGCTGATCGAGTTCGGGCGCCGCGAGCGCGGCCGCGAACCCGAGCGGGCACGCGCGCTACTCGAGCTGGCCCGGGAGAGTGCGCCGAACGATCTGCGCCCGATCGCCCTGCTTGCACGGCTCGACGTCGAGACAGGAAATCCAGAGGCGGCCTGGACGAGCCTCGAGGCGGCGGTCGAGGGGAATCCCCCGTCGCCGCGTCTCCACCTGTTGCGTGCGAGACTCCTGGCATCACAGGGAGATCTCGAGGCCGCCCTCCTCGACACGCGACGGGCTCTCGAGATCAAGCCGGATTTTGCGGCCGCGAGCCGATTCCAGATGGAGCTGCTCTCTGCACAGGGGAAGGTCGGGGAAGGAATCGAAGCGTTGGAGGCGTTGGCGGCGGAGGGCCACCTCGATGCCTCGGGTCGCGTGCGTCTGGCGCGGATGCATTCGACGCTCGGGAACGACGACCGTGCCGTCGAGCTACTGGAACAGGCGCTTGCCGAGCAGGAGGATCTGTACGAGGGCATGAACGACCTCGCCTTTCTTCTGGCCAGTCGCGGGGTGGAGCTGAGCCGGGCGGTACAGCTCGCCCAGGAAGCCCGTTCGGCCTTGCCCGACTCCCCGGACGTGGCGGATACACTCGGCTTCGCCTACCTGCGCAACGGCTTGCCCGAGGCAGCTCTCCCGCAATTCGAATCTGCGATCGAACTGGCCGAGGCGAGCGGGCAGGGGAATCCTCTACTGCTCTACCATCTGGGGCTCGCTCTTCAGGCGCTCGAGCGAAACAGCGAGGCGGCGACCGCGCTCGAGGGTTCCTTGGCGATCGAGGGTGAGTTTCCGGGCTTTCCGCGTGAGGAAGCCCAGCGGGAACTCCAGGCGTTGCGAAGCGCCGAGGCCGGGGGCGGTAGTTCCTAGTGAACAGCATTCAGGAGACCGGTTTGCTTCGACGTATCATCGACTCCCCTTGGCTCTACTACGGACTGGCGGGCCTGCTGGCGGTTGGCGCGCTCATCTCGCAGTTGGAGATCCACCTCCCCGGGCGCCCGGCCGGCGAGCCAGAGGAGATCGTGCAGCTACGCGAGCGCGATGATGTGAACGTGATCTTCATCCTGATCGATACCCTTCGGGCCGATCGACTGTCGGCCTACGGCTACGAGCGGCCTACCAGCCCCGTGATGGACTCGCTGGCACGCTACGGGGTGCGGTTCGATCGCGTCGAGGCACAGTCGACCTGGACCAAGGCCTCGATGGCGTCGCTGTGGACTGGGCTCTACCCGATGCGCACCGGCGTTACGCGCTTCCGAAATGCGTTGCCGCCGGAAGCGGTGCTTCCGGCCGAGGTGTTCAGCAAGGCGGGATTCCAGACCGGGGGTGTCTGGCGCAACGGCTGGGTGGCCAACAACTTCGGATTCAACCAGGGCTTCGATCTCTACATGCGGCCGCAAACCAGCCGGACCCCGCAGGTCCTGGAGCAACGGAGTCCGTCGACTCACCCCCTGCTGGGCAATGACTACGATGCCACCGAGACCGCGATCGAGTACATCAACAGCCACGCTCAGGAGCGCTTCTTCCTCTACGTGCACTACATGGACGTGCACCAGTACATGTATGACCAGGAGGCGGCAAAGCTCGAGTTCGGCACCTCGTACTCGGATGCGTACGACAGCTCCATTTCCTGGGTGGATCGGAACGTTGGGCGGCTGGTCGAGGAACTCCAGAATACGGGCCTGCTCGAGCGCACGGTGATCGTGATCGGGTCCGACCATGGTGAGAGCTTCTACGAACATGGCGAGGAAGGGCACGCCACGAATCTCTACCGAGAGGTGACGGAGGTTCCCCTGATCATGTCACTCCCGTTCTCCCTCGAAGAAGGGATCGTGGTGAAGCCCCTGGTGCGAAACGTCGATATCTGGCCGACCGTGTTCGACATGCTCGGCCTCCCTTCGCTTCCCGATACCGACGGTCACTCGCTGGTTCCCCTGATCGAGGCGGCGGCGCGTGGCGAGGCGGAATCCGATGACGCGGAGCAATCGCCTCCCTCCGCGCTCTCCTACCTGGACACCTCGTGGGGGACCTGGGGAGACAACGAGAGGCCGTCCGAGCCGCTGGTATCGATTCGAAAGGGGCCGGTTCGGCTGGTCTATCGCGCGGACAAGCCGGAGTCCGGAGAGATGTTCGATCACAGCACGGATCCGACCGAGCAGGAAAACCTGATCGCGAGGCGCGAGGAGCAGGCAGCCGAGCTTCGACAGGAATCCGAGGAATGGTTGTCCAAGTCCATTCCCTGGGGAGACACGCCCGAGGTGGAGATTGACGAGATGCACGTCAACCAGCTCAAGGCGCTCGGATACGTGCTCGACGGCGAGTAGAATCGCGGCCGAAGGGGTGCCCTGATCGGAGCCCGGGGGCTCCATATCAGCGGGTCACTTCTCGAGGCGGGCTCGTCTCGTCGCCGCCTTCCAGCTTGCGCGCGAGGGTCATTGCGGCGGCGTGCCAGAACGGCGGCGGCTGGCCCGCGGCATCGAGAGCTTGCTTCAGAACCTCCTGGGCTCGTTGGTTCCGACCGCCCCGCGCCAGGGCTTCGGCACGGACGTAGAGCAGATGGGCGCGTGTCTCTCCCTGCGCTTCTTCCGAGCCGCGCTGTGCCAGCTCCAGGGCCCGTTCCCAATCGCCGCGTTGGAGCTGCACCGTCGCAAGCGTGTCGAGCAGCTCGGGAAGTGGGCCTCGTTGCGCGGTGGCACCTTCGGCCAGCCCGAAGGCGCGGTCCAGGTCTCGGCCGAGCCGGGTCAACGACCACGCGACGTCATTGCGGGCCGCCACGCTCTTCGGGGCCAGGGTCAGCGCACGCTCCCGTACTGCAAGCGCTCGCTCCAGGGAGCCATTGGCTTCGAGCAGGCGGCCATGGGCCAAGGCGATGTTCACGTTCCGGGGATGGGCTCGGCGTGAACTCCAGACGCGCTCCAACGCATCGGGTAGACGACCGCTGCGCTGCAGGGCGGTCGACAAGCGGATCGCGACCTCCGGGCGAACGAGCTCGTGATCGGGAAAGAGGGCGAGCAGTGCGTCGGCCTCCTCGTGGCGACCCTGTAGGATGCGCAATGCGGCCAAGCGCCAGGCTGCTTGTCCCTCTGGGGCGCGAGCCTCCCAGGAGCGTGCGTAGAACTCGGCCGCTTCTGCATCGCGACCCTGCGCCTCCGCGAGGCGGCCGAGCCCGAGCAGCGAGAAGCCCTGCTCCGGGGCAAGCCGGACGGCCTCCAGGAAGGCCTTCTCCGCCTCCGCCCATCGTTGCTGTTGCAGGAGGACCATGCCGAGGTGGGCGTAGCCGGATTGCGCGCTTGGCACCGCTTCGATGGCTGCGCGCGCTTCCCGTTCGGCCCGAATCAAGTCCCCCGCAGCCAGTGCTGCCTCAGTGCGGGCCAGCTGGACGGCCAGGCCGCCACCGGCCCCTTCGAGGCGCGCCAATGCCTCTGCGGGACGGTTGCCTTCGATCAACGACAAGGCTTCGTTCCAGGCGGCGACGGCCCCGATCTCGTCCTTCGGATCGATCCCACCCACCACGCCGAGGGCTCCGGAGGGAGGTTCCTCCTCGGAGAGCACGTAGCCGAGGCTCTCCAGGCGCGCGCGCTGGTCGCCACTGGGCGTGAGGTTCGGTCGGGCGGGTTGCCCGCTGGCGAGCTGCGCTCCGAGGATTGCGTCGAACTCTTCTACCAACCCAGACGCATCCTCGGCCAGGTTGCGAGTTTCGTCCGGGTCGTGGACGAGATCGTAGAGCTCGGGCCGTGGTGCGCGGATGTACTTGTGCCGCTCGGTCCGGATTCCGAGCAAGGGGCTCCAGCCCATGTCGAGCTGGGTGCCGAGTGTCTCCAGGTAGGTGACCGGGCTCGAATCCGCTGTGCCCTCGATCTGCGCCAGCAGGCTTATCCCGGTAGCCCCTGGGAGAGGTTCGGCACCACTCAGGGCCAGCATCGTCGGCGCCACATCGATCAACCGCGCTACGGATTCCACCACCTGGCCCCGCGGCAGCCCCGGCCCCTGCATCAGCAGGGGAACCCGCTGGGTGCTGTCGTAGATCCCGTAGGAGTGCGTCGGTTCGTCGTGGTCGAAGAGGCTCTCGCCGTGATCACTCGTCGCCACCACCAGGGTGCGCTGGTCGGGCCAGCGCTGGTTCAGATGCGCCAGCAACCGCCCGAGTTCCGCATCCACGAATGCGATTTCGCCGGCATAGGGGTCGTTCGGAAACGCTTTCGCAAACTCAGGGGGGGGCTCGTACTTGGCGTGGGGATCGTAGAGATGCACCCAGAGGAAGAAGCGATCGGGAGCCTTCTCCAGCCAGGCGATGGCCTCGTCCACCACGGCATCTGCGCTTCGTTCTGCCCGCTGCATCTGGTTCTGGCCCCAACGCGGCGGCATCTGATCGTCGTAGCTGTCGAAGCCACGGGCGAGGCCGAAGTCACGCTCCAGCACCATGGCGCCCAGGAAGGCGGCCGTCTCGAAGCCGGCAGCGCGCATCGCCTCGGCGAGGGTCGGAAAGTTCTCTTCCAGCCGGAAGATGGAGTTGTGGCGGACACCATGGGATGGGGGATCGAGTGCTGTCATCAGAGAGGTGTGGGAAGGGAGCGTCATCGGAGTCGGAGAGATCGCCGTTTCGAAGCGCACACCCGCTGCGGCGATACCATCCAGGGTTGGAGTCTGCGCCCCTTCCCTTCCGTAGCAGCCCAGCCTGTCGGCCCGGAGCGTGTCGATGGTGACGAGGAGCACCCGCTCGGGGCCCCGGCTGCAGGCGCCGGCCGTGAGAGAAACTGCCATATACAGCGAGAGCAGCAGCGAGACCCGGAGCTGGCTGGGCTTTGAATTCTCTCGCATCCTGACTCCCGGATCGGACGATACAACTCAGCGAACCGGGCAGTGTAAGGTACGCGCTGGGCTCAATCCAAGCGCCTTGCTGCTTGGGCTCGTCCTGCGGATCTCTCGTTTCGGGAACGCCATCGCTATGCTACGAACCTCACCGTTCCCCGGGGCCGACGCGTCTCGACCCCGATCCGCATGGCGTCTTCGTCGCCCGGGAGCCTCACGATGACACGCTCCCGTTGAGTCGCACAAGATGAGTCGCATACGATGACGCGAACTCGCATCCCGGCCGTGCTGCTCTGCTTCTTCTTGTCCGGGTTCGCTGCGCTTCTCTACGAGACGGTCTGGGCGCGCGAGTTCGCGTTCGTCTTCGGTACCTCTGATCTCGCCGTGGCCACGGTGCTCGCTGCCTATATGGGTGGGCTTGCTGCAGGTGCGGGGCTGGCCGGGCGGATCGCCCCCCGTATTCGTCGTCCGATCCTCACCTACGCCGTGCTGGAACTCGGCATCGGGCTCAGCGCATTGGCGGTTCCCTTCGCCATCAAGGCCTCGACCGGGTTGCTCGTCGCGAGCTTCGGCGGCGCCGGAATCCTGCCCGAAGCCGGTGGTCTCACTCCGACGCTCTTCTATCTCGTCTGCTCGTTCCTGATCGTCCTGGTCCCGACGGCGCTGATGGGGGCGACACTTCCGCTGCTCGCTCGCTATGCCGTCGAAGACGAGAGCCAGATCGGGAGTCGCATCGGGCTCCTCTACGCCATCAATACTTCAGGCGCAGTGCTGGGCGCGCTCACGGCCGCCTTCTTGCTGCTCCCCGAGCTCGGCTTGCGGCGCACGGCCTTCGTGGGGGTCGGCGTCAACCTCGTGGTCTTCGCGATCGCTGCGCTGCTCGCCAAGGGGTTGCCGGCGCTCCCGGGTGCCGCGCCATCGCCAGAGAGCAGTGAGCGCCGTTCAAGGGACGCGAGCACGTTCATTCTTCCCATCATCTTCTGTTCGGGTGTCGTGTCGTTTACGTACGAGGTGCTCTGGACTCGCCTGCTCGGTCACATCCTGGGTGGCAGCGTCTACGCCTTTGCCACGATGCTCGCCACGTTCCTGGTCGGGATCGCCGTAGGCAGTGCTGTGGGTTCGCGATTGGCCACGGATCGCCAGCGTGCAGCAAGGTACTTCGTCCTGATGCAGCTCGGTGCGGCCTTGTTGTCGTACGCCGCGTTCTCCATGGTGGATGCCCTGCCACTCCTGGCGCAGTGGATCGGTGCCGGCGCTGCAGCTTCGACCCAGGGGGCAAACGTCCTTCTGAGTGGCGCGGCGTTGCTTCCGGCAGCTCTCTGCATCGGAGCGACCTTCCCGTTGGCGGTCCGGATCCTCGCCGCGGACGAGGCCGATGCGGGACCGGCCAGCGCCCGGGTCTTCGCCTGGAACACCCTGGGTGCGATCGTCGGCTCGGTGGGTTCGGGCTTCTGGTGGATCCCCGCGCTCGGCTATGCCGGGGCACTCGGTGCCGCGGCCGGTGTGAACCTGCTGCTTGCGGCGGCGACCTGCTTCTTGTTTCCGTTCAAGAGATTGGGTCTGTTGCTGGTGGTTGGCACGATGCTGGCCGGGCTCGTGTTGGTTCCTCCCGGGCGGCCCTGGCACCTGCTTCGCACGTCTCCCCTGGCGGTGGTTCCCACCGCGGGCGATGTCGCCTACTTCGGCGTCGGACGCACCGCCACCGTGTTGTTGCTGGAGATCGGTGGTCGATGGCAGCTGCGTGCCAACGGACTTCCGGAGGCCGTGGTTCAACGGCGCGGTGGACGTTCGGCACCTCATCGCGCTGCGGCCTGGTTGGGCGTACTCCCCGCGCTGGCGCGTCCCGAGGCCGATTCCATGCTGGTGGTCGGTCTCGGCGGCGGGGTTGCGCTCGAGAACGTTCCGAAGACGGTGGAGCGGATCGATGTCGTGGAGTTGGAGCCGGAGATCGTCGTGGCCAATCGCATCATGGCGGGCGAGCGACGCAGTGATCCCCTCTCGGATCCCCGGTTGCACCTCACGTTGAACGATGCGCGAAGCGCATTGCGCCTGACCGACAATCGCTACGACGCGATCATCTCCCAACCTTCCCATCCATGGACGGCCGGATCCGCCCAGCTGTATACCGCCGAGTTCCTCGAGCTGGTGCATCAGCGACTCGAGGCGGGAGGAGTCTTCGTTCAATGGATGGGGCTCTCCTTCGTTGATGGCGAGCTGTTCGGAACGATCCTCGCGACGCTCCGGAGCGTCTTCCCTCACGTGCGTGTCTATCGTCCGCTCCCTTCGGAGGTGCTCTTTCTCGCCTCGGATCAGCCTGTCGATGTCGAGTCCCGGGTTTCGGATCTCGTGCAGCGCGCAGCATCCGATCTGGCGATGGTCGGGGTCTACGGCCCCGAGGATGTGGCTGCGACGTTGTTCCTCGATCAAGCCGGCGTCGATGCGCTGGCCGCCGGTGCTCATCCCAATACCGACGACGACAACCGGCTTGCCATGCGCTCTCCCCGCATCCTCGGCGCAGCCCTCGGCGGAGAGGGAGCGGATCGCATCCTCAACAGCCGCGATCCATTGCTGAAAGATCGGGGCGATCTCGACAGGGTGGCTCTGGTGCGACGGCTACTCGCCGGGGGCGAAATCGAACGGGCCAAGCGCATTGCGGAAGCGACTCGGGAACCGGTTGCACGGGAGACGGCACTCGGTCAAGTGGCTCTCGCGCGCGGATCTCTGCGACGCGCGGCGGCTGCCTTTTCTCGGGCGCTCGCACGCGATCCCTCGGCCCTCTGGCCACGTGCCGAGTTGGTTCGTCTGCGGAGGAAGGCGCTGCTGGCTGGCAACCCGGCGGCCCTGCGCCAGGCGGCGGGCCTGGATGCTGGCGGTCAGAGCGTGATCGAGGGATGGCTGCGACTCCGCGACGGTGGCTGGAGCGAGCTTCGCGCCCTGGAAGATCGACTCGCGGCGGTTCCGCCGGGGCACCCGTTCCATGCAGAGGCGCTGCGAATGCGGGCGGCGTGGAGGCTCGAGAGCGGCAAGCCGGAAGAGGCGCCGGCTGCGCTCGAATTGCTCGACGCATTGATTCTGCTCGAAGGGGACGCGGAAGATCTGGTCTCGCGTGCTCGTGCCGCGGCGCGCGCCGGGTATTCCCGCATTGCCTTGCTGGATCTTTCCGAGGTCGCGATGACGCTCGAGCAGAGCCGTTCCCAGGGGCGCAAAGGCCTGATCTCCAGGGCAGCACGTTCCGCACTTCGCGCGCTGGCTGAATTTCCGGCAGATCCTGACCGAAGCGCGGAACGCGATGCGCTCGGAAACCGGCTTCATTCCCTGCTGGTTGCGGAGCCGCACCGGCCCGGAGCCCGGCGGCGCCGCGGGCCCGGCAAGTCGTGACGCACGAAGGCGGGCAGGCGTCGGCAGGCGGAGGCCGCGCATGGGTCGTCGCAAGTCTCCTCTTGGCGTTCGCCTTGTCGCTCGGCATTCGCGCCATCCACTTCGAGTTGGCATTTCCCGACGAGGAAACGGTTCGCATCGCCCCACACGACGCCAGCTACCACGCGAGGCGGGCGCTCTACAGCTTCGTGAACTTTCCCGCGGTTCTCACGTTCGATTCCTACATCGCGTATCCGGACGGAGCTCCGGTTCCGATCCCGCCGCTCTACGATTGGCTGCTGGCAGGCGTGGCGAGGGTCTTCGGGCAAACCACGCTCACCTTCGAGCGGGTTGCGGCCTGGGCGTCACCGCTCCTCTCTGCGCTGACGCTATTGCCCATCTTCGCGATCGGGCGTCGCCTGGGTGGTTCCTGGGTGGGCCTCGGTGCTGCTCTTCTCTTCGCGATCTTCCCCGCCAGCAGCAACCGCTCCGGAATCGGGAACCCGGATCATCATGCCGCGGTGGCACTACTCGCCGCCTGTTGGCTCGCATCGCTGATCGCCGAGGCGTTTTCCGACGCCGAGAGGCGCCGCCGATGGCTTCACATCGGCCTCCACAGCGCCGTGGTGGCCGCAATGATGCTGGTCTGGAGCGGAAGCCTGCTCTACCTGGTTCTCGGTGAGGGAGCGCGTCTGCTTGCCTCTTCCGTGATAGGTCGTCATCCCGATCGTCTACGTGACCAGAGTGTGGCGGCGTTGGTGGTGGCGGCACTGGGCGGGTCGTGGGTGGCGCTCACCGGGAACCCGCTCGGGGGCCCCTTCTCGACCACGGAACTTTCCTGGATGCATCCTGTCGTCCTGATCGCGCTCGCCATTCTGGCGGCGATGCTGGCCGGGCTCGAGTCCTTACGGCCCGAGCCGATCGCGTGGCGTAGGATGCTGCGCCTGATCGGAGTGGGGCTGCTGATCGTCGTACCGCTGCTCTCGTTCGAAGCGCTTCGCGAGCCCCTCGCGTCCGGCACGGGCTTCTTGGCGAAAGAGGATGTCTGGGCGGGGCTGAACGTCGAGCAGCAGCCGATCTTCTCGTCGTCGCCGGGCAAGCTCCCCGCGACGACGCTATTGGGCTGGTATGCATTCCTGATTCCATTGGCCCCCCTGCTGGTCGCTCTCCGGTGGCGGGCGGGGCACCCGCCGGAGGCCCTTCTCGTCATGTTCGCCTGGGTGACCTTGCTCGGGCTGCTCACGTTGGGGCAGGTTCGTTATGCGATGGATTTTGCCGTGGTCGGCTCGGTGGTGTTCGCTTGGAGCCTCGCGGGCCTGAGGACGTGGCTCGTGCCGCGGCTTCCGCGTGCAGGCATGGCGACGGCGCTCGTCGTCGGCCTGGGTGCGGCTCTGCTGACTCCCCCCCTGACCCTCCATGCCCGCATGCTGGTCCTGGCTCTGAATCGCCCGCCCCCCGTCCCAGGTCGGATCTCTACCAGCGAGAGAGTGCGTCGCTTTGGCGCGGAGATCCAGCGCGTGACTCCCGAGACCTCCGGTTTCCTGGACGCGAATGCTCATCCCGAGTATGGCCTGCTCGTTCCTCCGAGCCTTGGCCATAGCCTTCTCTACTACGCTCGTCGTCCGATTCCTGCCAACAATTTCGGTCCCTACCTCGACCCCGAGAAATACCATCAGGCTGCGGAGTTCTATCAGGTGGCGAGCGAGACCGAAGCGGTGGTGCTCGCTGAGCAGCTCGGTGCGCGCTACGTGGTGACGCAGGCGCGAGGCATCTCCGGCAAGAAGCCCGGTGCCTTCTTTGCGCAGCTCCACCTCGGCGATGGTGCTGCGACGCCGGGGCGCTCCGCCCTTCGACACTTCCGGCTCGTCACGGAGTCGCAGGATGGCGACCGGCCAGCGGCCGGCCGGAAGCGGCGTCTGCCCATCCCCTACAAGCTCTTCGAACGGGTCGAGGGGGCCGTGTTGGAGGCGCGAGGGGAGCCGCGTGAGCTTCTGGTGGCGGAGGTGAAGATCACCTCGCCCCTGGGACGGGAGATCCGCTACCGCAACGTCTCCCGTGCCAATTCGGATGGCGTGGCTCGCGTTCGGGTTTCCTACTCGACCGACGATGCAACTCCGGCCCGAGCCACGGGCCCGTACACGATTGGTTTCGCTGGAGCCCGCTGGCAGGTACCCGTTTCGGATGCAGCAGTCCGGGAGGGGAGGGTGCTCCGTATCTCGCCTCCCGACGCCGAAGGGTCGGGTTTGCTACCTGGGCTCGCGGAATAGCTTGAGGGCAGCTCGGACCGAAGCGGCTCCGGGGTATTCTTTGCTCAGCCCGCGGACGATGCGAAGTGCCGCAGCATCTTCCCCCGTCATGCTCAGGGTCCAGGCCTGCTGAAGCGAGCGCGCCGGTCCCGCATCCGCCGGCGAGAAGAAATCTCCCGCTTCAGAGGGGGATGCCCCTTGAGCGGCGAGGAGCAGCGTCAGGTTTCGGCCGATATCGATCTCCCTGCGAGGCCCGGCGCGATAGGCCGAGAACTCCAGCAGCAGCCGGTCGGTCTCGTTGATGGGCCCGGCAGGGAGCACCGAGCGGATCTGTCGACCACTCGCGATCCAGCGCATGAGCGGCTTCTCGGGGTCGGCGAAGCTGTGACTTTCGAGGACGAGGGCCGTTGGAAGTTTGGCCGGTGAGCCCGCGCGGCGCTGCAGCGGGCAGTCGGAGGCGAGCATGAAAACCGAGCCTGGCGGGGAATAGAAGACTTCGAGCTCGGGGAAGACCGACAGCAAGGTGCGGAGGACGATCTCGAAATCTGGTGGACGCATCCCGCCCGGAATCCACTGCGCAAAGATCCCGCAGGAGCTGAGGCTATCGTGGGCGAAGGAGTAGAACTCCCGGGAGAGGATCCGGGCGTTCCCAGAGAAATCCTCTGCCTGTTTTCCGTCGGAGATGATCAGGTCGTAGCGCTGCTCGGTTCGCAGCAGGTAGTGGATCGCATCGTCCACGATCAGCCGGACGCGGGGGTCATCGAGCACCATCGATTCGCCGAAGTAACGCGCCGCACGTACCACAGGGCTGTTGATCTCGACCACGTCCAACTGTTCGATATCCGGGTAGCTGCCCAGGGTCGCCAGTGTGGAGCCGGAGGCCAGGCCGACGTTGAGGGTGTGACGGATGCCCGGGTCGAGCGTCATGGGAAGCACGCCGAGGAGTTGTTGCTTCTCGAAGAGGACCGGGTTGACGCCACGTCCGACCGCAATGATGGCACCGTCGATGACCATGGCGCGCTTGTGCGGGGCCGTCGGATCGGTGCGGACCTGGACCGTCGCGAGATCGCCTTCCTCCTCGAAGAGCAGTGCCGGAACGCTCCGTCGTACGAATTCCTCGCCGTGGAAGCTGAGCCGTGGCGGTAACAACTGCAGCGCTGCGATCATCACCAACCCCGCCGCGGGAAGGGCCATCGCGAGTCTCGAGCGGGCTCGGGGGAGAAAGGCCAGGAGCACGAGCCCCGACAAGAGGTTGATACCGGCCAGAAGCTGAATGGTTCCGACCGTGCCGAGCCGCGGCAGCAGGATGAGGGCAGCGGCGACCGACCCGGAGATACTCCCCAGATTGGCCAGGAAATAGGCACCCCCGGTGCGACGCCCCACAGCGCGAACCCGACCCAGGAAGAGCCGACTCGCCACCGGGAAGGAGAGCCCCATCATCAGCGTGGCCGGGAGCAGGATGACGGTGGCCAGCCCTGAAGTCTCGGCCAGCCGCCATTCCCAGGGGCGTACGCGGAAGAGCGCGGAGAAGATGCTCAGACGATCCCGAAGCCCCGGGTCGCTCAGGATCTGGTGTTCTGCGGCGATTGCGGCCAATGCGAAGAGCGCGACGGCAAACTGGCTGAATGCCAGCGCCAGTTCGGGCCGCAGCCGCTTGAGAACCGGTCGGTAGAGAAGGGCCCCGAAGCCGAGGCCGATCAGGAAGACCACCAGCACGGTCGTGAGTGCGTAGGTGCTGCTCCCCACCAGATATCGGATCGCCCGAAACCAGGCGATCTCATAGCCAAGGGTCGCAAAGCCCGAGACGACGAGCAGCGTACCGAGCAGGCCAATCGGCAGCGCAGAGGAGAGCACCTCGTCGCTCATCTTTGCCCTGGCGTCGGCCGGGCTCGCCTGGCGACGAAGAAGTGCCCACGCTGCGAGGCCGATGCTGACGTTCAGGAAATTCGCCATCCACACCGAGCCACGCAGGCCGAGATGCTCGACGAGTACGAGCCCCGCCAGCAGCGCTCCGGCGGCGGCCCCGATGGTGTTGAGCCCGTAGATCCGGCCGAGATGAAGATCGACGCCTTCTCGCGACCGGATCAAGACGGTGCACAGGGCCGGGTAGGTCGCGCCCATCAGCGCCGAGGGGATCAGCAGCAACGCGAATGCAAAGGCGATCCGCGCCAGGTTCTCCAATCCGGGCGTCTCCGGGAGCCACGGTGAGGCGTACGCCACGGCGCGGGGAAGGGCGAGCAGGAGCGGCGTGAGCAGGAAGGTGCTGACCGCGATCCCGAATTCGAGGCCCGCATAGGTCGCGAGCGGTGCTCCGACGCGCCGGTCGAGGCGGTGGTACCGCCACGCGCCGATCCCCATACCGCCCATGAAGCCGGCGACTACAGCGCTCATCGCCAGGGTGGTTCCCCCGAAGGCGAGAGCGAGCATCTTCGTCCAGGCGACTTGGTAGATCAGTGCGGCCGCACCGGAGAGGAAGGAGAAGAGGTAGAGGGAGCGGGTCAGCACGGCATGCAAGGCTCCGAGAATAGAGCGGATTTCGCAAGATTCCCGTCGAATTCCCGTTGGAAGGGGTGGCATCTGGAGGGCGGGTGCAGCGATCTTCCGATGTGCCCACAAAGAGAGAGGGCGGCCACCCCTAGCCTGAACTATGCACGAAAGTTGGCTGAGAAGCTGGCTTTCCAATGTTTCAGCGTGCCGCGCGGCGATTGACGCTGACGGATCTCGTTTTGGGTGGTCGATGCCCATTCCGTGGCGCGAATGCGGAGTGTGCTTCGG
>JAAETT010000509.1 GCA_024228115.1 bacterium | reverse complement strand
GCCGAAGCACACTCCGCATTCGCGCCACGGAATGGGCATCGACCACCCAAAACGAGATCCGTCAGCGTCAATCGCCGCGCGGCACGCTGAAACATTGGAAAGCCAGCTTCTCAGCCAACTTTCGTGCATAGTTCAGGCTAGTAGACCAGTTCCACCCAGCGATGTCCGGCTCGGAGTTCCGCCTTGCGGCGCTGCCATTTCTCGTCGGAGCCGGCCAGGTCAGCGAACGCCGCATCGAGTTCGGCCAGCATCGGCTCGAGTCCTGCGACGAAGACATAGGTCTTCGCCTCGCCGAGCATCTTCCACAGATCGGCGCCACGCTCCTTGATCGCGGCGGCCCATGCAACCGGATCGCCCCAACCCGGCCGCGGGCTGAGCGCCCGAAACGCCTCGAAGGTCTCTTTGTCGTAATAGAGCGCGAAGTCGTCTCGCTCGTCGTTCATGTAGAGCATCTCGAGACCACTTCGTGCTCCGTGGAAGAGCCACACCTGACCCTCGAACTCCGGCACCGTCCGATACAGCCGCTTCACGAACGCCCGGAAGGGTGCGATGCCTGTCCCACTACCGATCAGGATCAGGTTTGCGTCGCGCTCGTCGGGTAGCTCGAAGGGAAGCCCGTAGGGGCCCGTCGTGAGGAAGCTGTCGCCGGGCGCCAGGTCACACAGGAAATTCGACGCAATACCGGGATACTTTTCACCGCTGTATTCATCGACGTAGGAGCATCGCCGTACGGCGATTTCGATGCGCGGCGTTTCGGACGAGTCGCTCTCGGGCAGACCCGCAACGCTGTAGAGCCGAAAGTGATGCTCCTGGCCGAATGCCGGCGAGGCTGGAGCGAGCACGCCGATGCTCTGACCAATCTGGAACGGGAAATCCGTGCGATCCACCTCGAGGGTGAGCTCACGGACCTCATCGGCGGCGCCCTCCGCTGTAATGCGCCGGCTCCCGACCAGTGTGGTTTCGAACCGCGGCTCGGTGTCGTAGTCCTGGAGGTGCTTGACGGTTTCACTCATGCTCTCTCCTCTGCGTGGGGACAAGCCCCGCCGCTTTCATCTTGCTTTGGACAGGCTGCGCCACGGCAGCCGAAGCGCCCCGCCAGGGGATCCGGATCCGCTTCGGGGAAGACCCTGTGCCAGGCGTTCTGCACCACGAGCCACGCCAGCAACAGCAGGACAAATCCGAGCAGCGCCGTCACGTGTGTCGTCCACATGCGATCAGACCCCCAATCCAGCGAAGCCCATGAACGCCATCGAGAGGATGCCGGCCAGTACCAGGGCCAGGGCGGTTCCCCGCACCGGGTCGGGCACCGGGGCCAGCTCGAGCTTCTCCCGCAATCCGGCCATCAGCACGAGAGCCAACGTGAAGCCCGCACCGGCACCAAGTGCGTAGGCGATGGATTGGGTGAAGCTGTAGCCCTTGTTCGTCTGGAAGAGGGCGAGGCCCAGGATCGCGCAATTCGTCGTGATCAGTGGCAGGAAGATGCCGAGGCTGCGGAATAGCGTCGGGCTCGTCTTGCGGATGAACATCTCGACCAGCTGTACGGTGGAGGCGATCACGACGATGAATGAGATGAGCCGAAGGTACGGCGCGTCGATGGCGACCAGAACACGCTCGATTCCGAATGCGCACACCGAGGCGACGAGCATCACGAAGCTGACCGCCGCGCCCATCCGGGTCGCGGTCTCCAGCCGGTTGGACACGCCCAGGAACGGACACAAGCCCAGGAAGTAGGCAAGCACGAAGTTGTTGATCAGGCAGGCGTTCAGGAAGATGGAGCCCAGGCCCTGCTCAGGCATCGGGAGCCCTCCAGCGGCCGAATAGCATCAGCCAGGCGGCCAACGTGAAGAAACCGCCACTGGGAAGCAACATGATCACCCAGGGCTGGAAATCCGCGTGGAAGAGGGCCACGCCGAAGAGCGAGCCGCTGCCGAGGATCTCGCGGACGGCTCCGAGCGAGAGGAGAGCCAGCGTGAAACCGAGTCCCATCCCAGCACCGTCGAGGATCGAACGCCCCACGCCGTTGCGAGAAGCGAAGGCCTCTGCGCGCCCCAGGATCAGACAATTCACCACGATCAAGGAAATGAACGCGCCAAGGGCGCGATGAAGCTCCAGGCTGATCGCCTGGATGGTGTAGTCGACGACGGTCACAAAAGTGGCGATCACGAGGATGTAGGTCGCGATCCGGACCTGCTTGGGCACGAAGTTTCGCAGTAGCGCCACGACCGCGTTGGAAGCAACCAGCACGAAGAGCGTTGCGAGGCCCATCGCCAACGCGTTGCGCGCCGTGTTCGAGACGGCCAGCGCCGGGCACATCCCGAGCACCTGCACGAAGATCGGGTTCTCTCGCCAAAGCCCCTTCCAGAAATCCTCGGCGTTCACGGGGTCGCCTCCTCTGCGAAATCCACGAGGCGGGTTCGGATCGCTGGCAGGCGCGCCAGTGTGCTCTCCCGGAGGATACTCCCGATCGCTTTCGACGTGATGGTCGCGCCCGTGAGGCCGTCGATCTGCCAGGGATGTTGCTTTTCGCCGTGCTTCACCACCTCGATCGCATTGAGGATCGTCCGCCCGTCGGCTGAGAGCGAGACGTCGAGGCGGGCGAAGTTCGCCTGGAAGCCGGGATCGCTCTCGACGCGGTCACCGAGACCGGGGGTCTCCCGGCTCTCGAGCACGTGCACGCCGATGATCGTCTCGTTCTCGACCGCATAGCCATAGAGCAGACGGATCACATCCTGATAACCCATGCCCGCCGCCTCCAGCGCCAGCCCGACCAACCGACCTTCGGCATCGAAACCAGCGTGAACCCGCTCCGTGCTGGATGCGCCGTCCCGGACGGGAAGGTAGTGGCCGTCCTGGTCGCGCTCGAAGCTTCGGCTCGAACTCGCAAGGGGAAGTACCTCGAAGACCGCCTGCCGAAGTGCCTCGGCGCGGGCGCGCTCGATCCTCGGGCGTGTGCCTTCGTACACGAAGACGATCAACAGGCCGCACACGAGCCCCACCCCGACCATCGCCCGGGCCATCGGCCAGCCACCTTCTGTGGCGACCGGCGGGAGAGCAGGCACACTCATCCGCCGCCCTCCGTGGCCGCTTGCCCGAAGACGCGCGGCCGGATCCATCGATCGATGTGAGGCGAGACCGCGTTGGCGAGCAGGATCGCGTACATCACGCCCTCGGGCATGCCGCCCCAGACGCGGATCACCACCACCAGTGCCCCGATCAACCCTCCGTAGAGCAGACAGCCCGCGCCTGTCATCGGTGAAGCGACCATGTCCGTCGCCATGAACACTGCGCCTAGCATCAGCCCACCCGAGAAGAGCATGAAGCCGGGGGGCGCGTAGGCCTCCGGTGCGACCGCATGCAACACGGCACTCGCAGACGCGACCACGGCAAAGAGACCCGCGGGAATCCACCAGCTCATCATGTTGCGCGCGACCAGCCAGGCCCCTCCGAGCAGGATCAGCACACCGCTCGTCTCGCCCAGCGAGCCGGCGACTGCTCCGGTTGCCAGGTCACCGAGCCCAGTCAGTTCACCACTGAACTTGAAGCCGGCCAGCGGAGTCGCACCACTCCAGCCATCGAGCACCGGGCGGCTGAAGGGCGCAGCGAGCGTCGAACCTGGCAAGGACGCGAATCGCTCGCCGTTGAAGGGGGGGAGCCAGCTGGTCATGGCCACGGGGAACGCCGCCTGGAGGAATGCACGCGCTACCAGGGCCGGATTGAAAGGGTTGGCGCCGAGACCGCCGAACAGGGCCTTGCCCATGCCGACACCGATGACACCTCCCACCGCCACCATCCAGAGTGGCAGCCCGGGCGGAAGCGTCAGCCCGTACAGCAGGCCGGTGATGGCCACGGAGCCGTCGCCCAGGCTCGACGCGCGACCCGAGAGCGCGCACGCCAGCCGTTCGGTCAGCAGACAGGAAAGGACGGCCGTACCCAGCACGAGCAGTGCCGACAGCCCGAAGCACCAGACCGCCCAGGCCGCGGTCGGCAGCAGAGCCAGCACCACACTGAACATGATCGTCTCGACCCGGTGGCCGCTCAACACGTGGGGCGAGGTTCGGATCTCGAGGATCTTCGTCACGTCTGCCATCAGGGCGCCTTGGCCTTGCGCAACGCGGTCTTCGCCACGCGGAACCGCTGCACCAGCGGGATGTGAGACGGGCAGACGAACGCGCAGGCGCCGCACTCGAAGCAGTCCATCAGGTGATGCCGCTCCGCCATCTCCTGATAGCGCTCGATCGCCGCCAATAG
This sequence comes from bacterium, assembly GCA_024228115.1. Lineage (NCBI taxonomy): Bacteria > bacterium. The sequence continues at coordinate 9,301 of JAAETT010000509.1, read as the reverse complement.
GCCGAGCTGGGAAGGATCGAGGAACATCGGGCAGGCGTTCACGCAGTAGCCACAGCGGATGCAGGGGTGCGGCGCGACGTGGGTCGCCGCACTCTCGCGCTCGCCAAAAGCAACCACCCCGGAGGTCCCCTTGGTGATCGGAATGTCGAGACTCGAGGCAGCGCTTCCCATCATCGGACCACCGAGGAACACGCGCGAGAGGTCATCTTCGACGCCGACGGCTTCTAGCAGGAAGCGCAGAGGAGTCCCGATCGGCACCCGGTAGTTTCCCTTGTGGCGTACCGCCGGGCCCGTGACCGTGACCACCCGCTCCTGGATGCCGCGACCGTGTGGCAGCAGCCGACCGATTTCGGCCGTGGTGGCGACATTCACGCAGAGAGCGTGAACATCCGCCGGCAAACCTCCGGATGGTACCTGCCGACCTAGCAACGCCTCGATCAGCATCTTCTCGGCGCCCTGCGGATACTTCACCTGCAGCACCTCGACGGAAGCAGGCAGATCCTCGGGCAGGCCCGCTCGAAGATGGGCTGCAGCGTCGGGTTTGTTCTCCTCGACCCCGACGATCGCTCGCTGCGCGCCGGTAGCGGCGAGCAAGTAGCGGAGGCCGGCGAAGACATCCTCGCGCTGCTCGAGCATCACCCGGTGATCCGTCGTGAGGTAGGGCTCGCACTCGACGCCATTCACGATCAGCGTGTCGAAGAAACCGCCTTCGGGCGGCCGCAGCTTCGCATGGGTCGGGAAGCCGGCCCCGCCGAGACCAACCACCCCGGCTTCCTGGATGGCGCGGACGATCTGCTCAGGCTCGGCGTCCGGCGGGCACGGCGTACCCTCCACCACTTCCTGAGTCGAGCCAGGCAGCGGCTCCAGGTAGACCGCGGAAACCATGCGGCCGGCGATGCTCGGAACCAGACCGAGTTCCTTCACGACGCCGGAGGCTGGCGCGTGCATCGCTACCGAGAGGAAGCCATCCGGGCGGGCGATGCACTCACCACGCGCCACTTCCTGTCCTTCGCGGACCAACGGGATGGAGGGGCGACCGAGATGCTGCGCCAGGGGCACGACCAGGAGGGGCGCAAACGGGAGCCGACGAATCGGCAGATCGCGGGTTGCATCCTTGGCGTCGGGCGGATGCACGCCGTGCCGAAAGCTCCCGAGGCCGAGCCACCTCAGCATGGCCTTTGCCCGATCAATTGAATTTGGAGCCGCGGGCGATCCATTTTTCGATGTCCTTTGGGCGCCGATCCCGGGGCATCCCCGGGTGGATCACGCGGGCCGTACAGCGCTCCGCCGCCTTCACAAGATCCTTGTAGGGTCCTCCTGCCGGGTTCTTGATGATCGCCTTGCCCCGCTCGTCATACACGAAGATCTCCGGATTGAGCCCGGTACATTCATCGCAGGACGTACACTCCTCGGTGTCGATCCAGGGAGCCATCGCATCGGAAGCCGCTGGACCGGCCTTGGCTGCCGTTCCTGCCGACTCGGCAGCCAAGGCCGGTAGCGCAGCCGACGTCAGTTGCACGGCCGTGCCGCCGGGTGCATCCGCGAGTTGCAGAAGCGCAGCGGCGATACGATCCGCCACGTCCTGGCGGACCCGCGCCTCCACGTCCTCCGGCGAGTCTTCTTGCTTTCCGACCCCCGCGAGCGCGCGCAACATCGTCCAGAAGTCGCGCCGATCCTCGCAGGATTCGACCATGGTCCCGTCCACCAGCAGACGAGAGAGTTCGCTCTCCCGGTTCACCGACCAGAGATAGGGAAAACGCCCCTCCCGCTCGTCGGAATCGAGATCGAGAAAATCGGCCAACGGCAGCATGCTCTCGTTCCAGGTGTCCGGCGGCGCCGCGCGGAAGTGCTTGCGGAATCGGGCCTCGCTGACGGCGAAGTCCGCGAAGGTCATGGGCAGTTCCATCTCCTGCTCGCGGCCCGCCTGCTCGTAACACAGCGTGTAGGTCGGCCAATCGGAATCGGGGCTCGGATTGCCTTCCAGGTCGAAGCATTCTTCGGGCGTCTTGCCCGCGTCCGGGTCGTAGCGGAACAGCGGGTAGGCCCGGGACTCCACGACCAGCTTCGCCTGGTGAGCGCTCATGTCGTCCCCGATGCCGTGCTCCGGCTGACAGGAGCTGTACAAGTTGAAGAGCGCTGGACGCCGCGCCGAGAGGCCTTCGATGAAGCCTTCGATCATATGGCTCGGGTGGGCAATGGTGCTCTGCATCACGTAGCTGGTGCGATGCGCCATGCCGATCAGTCCGATCTCTTTTCGCGGCTCCTGCTTGCCCTTCGTCACCCGACCGAACTGCGCCATATCCGACACCTGCCCCAGGAAGCCCGAAGTGCAAGCCTGACCGCCGGTGTTCGAATACACCTGGGTGTCCAGCACCAGCACCTTGATCGGCTTTCCCGAAGCCATCAGTCGTGAGAGGTTCTGGAAGCCGATGTCGTACATGGCGCCGTCGCCACCCACCGAAACCACCGGTGGACACAGTTCCCATTCCTCATTGGAGAACTGGCGCCAGTCGAAGTAGCGGAAAAAGTCGTCGTGCTCAGCGGGCTTGTAGCTGCCTTCGAGTTCGAGCTCCGCCAACCGCAGGGCCTTGAAACCCTCGGCCATGCGCGCCATGTGTCCCTCGAACACGCCCATCGCGAGCGACGGCGAATCCTGGAACAGGTGGTTCGACCAGGGAAACGGATACGGGTTGAATGGGTAGGTGCTTCCCCAGACACTCGTGCAGCCCGTCGCGTTCAGCATGCCCATCTTCGAGCGCCCGCGCCCGGTGGTACCCTCCTGATATCGCCAGCGCAGATCCTTCAGCTCGGCGATCAGCCCGGTTGTCCGCCGCAGCCAGGCCGGATCGATCGGCTGTCCGCCAGCACGTCCCTCGACGCCTTCGGCGATCCCCGCGAGCGTTACATCGCCATCGCCAAGATCCTCGACGATGCGCTGCAGGGTGGCCGCGTCGCCGACGTTGATTTCCTCCACCAGTTTGAGCTGAACGCGCTGGCCGAGCGCCTCGATCAACTCATCGAGACGCTTCAGATGGCGCTCGATTCGCGGGCGCATCAGCGCCTCCACGGTGGCGGTGAAGAGATGGATGGCGGTCTTCTCGGCGCAGCCCAGGCATGCGCCGTCGCCGCTCGTGAGGGCCAGGTAGCTACGCTTGTCGAGCAGCAATGTCTCGAGCGCCCCGATGCCCTGCTCGAGATCGCCGACCCGGATGTAACGATCGGGTGTGGTCGGCAGGTCGAGCCAGAACTCCCAGTTGCGGCGCAGCTCGGATACCGACTCGTCGGTCTGGGTGGCGATCCGCAATGCGTCGTCGCCGCAAACCTCGACGCACTCCATGCAGCCCTTGCACGAGGTCGGATTCACGGTGATCGAGAGCAGGCCCCCACAGCCAGGATCGTCCTTCTCAGGCAGGGTGAAGGTCGGCCGCGAAAGCGCGAACTTGAAGGTGCCCAACTCGTCGCGGAAGAGATCGAACTCCTTGCGCAGCTGTTCCTGGTTGTCACTTGCAGATTCCAGGGCCTTCGCGATCGCCTCATCCAGCAATCCGTCGACCGCGTCGGTCTCCTGCGCCTCGGCCAGGAGCGGCCGCAGATGCCGTTCGACGTCACGGATTGCACGGGGCAGATGAGAAACGCTGTGCCCTTGCTTGCGCAGCCGCTTCAATACCGTCTCGAGCACCTGGCCCACCTCGTTGACGAGACCGGGGATGGCCGTGTCCGGGCAGGCCGTCCAGCAATTTCCGCAGGCCGTGCAGTTTTCCGGAACCCACTCCGGGTGTTCGAAACGAATCTGGGTCATGTCGCGGAACAGGGCGGAGGACGCGGGCATCACGCCGAGACCGATGAACGGGTCGGTCAAGCTGTCGTTGCCCATGCCCCGCGCGTAGAAGCTGCCGGTCTCCTCCCAGAAGCGGTGGACGTCCGTGATGGGTGCCTGGCTCTGGGGCAGCAGCTGGGCCATCACCGGCATTCGGGGACCGGCCTCGGCGGCTTCGTCCTGCTTCTTCTCCGAAATGGGTGCGTGGGGAACCTCGATCAACTCATCGAAGCCGCGCTTCACCACCCGCAGGTTGTCCGCCACCACCCGAGCGCCTTTCGAGCCGAACTTGTGTTCGAGCTGATCGTGGATGGCTTCGAGCAGGCGTGCCTCGTCGAGCCCGGCCTCTTCCATCACAGACGACGCTGCGAAGAATGCGCCCTGGAACGCAATACCCTGCATGCGCAGCTGCAGGTCCGGATCCGACGCCTCCTCCCGAGCGATGCGGAAAGCATCGAGCGCGAAGAGTCGGATCCGCTTGTCGATCAGGATGCGCTGGAACGCGGAAGGCACCTGCTCCCATATCTCTTCCGGCGTCTTGCGATCGCTCTGGATCACGAACACGCCAGCTTCGCGTAGGCCCGCGAGTGCGTTCGTGTGGTGGAACACGTTGGGGTCCGGCGAGAGCACGACGTCCACGTGGAAATACTCGCAGTTCACGCGGATCGGCTCGGGCGCGGCCGAGAGGTAGTACGTCGTCGGCTGCCCCTTCTTCTCGGAGCCGTACTTTGGATTCGCCTTGATATGCCAACCAAGCAGATCGAAGAGCGTCATCGCCAGATTCTTTCCGGTCGTGATCGCGCCCCAACCACCCACCGAATGGAAGCGCACCGTCACGCTATGCGGTGGCATCAGGTCCGGATTTTCGGATCCGTGGATCGCCAGCTCTCCGACGTGAGGGTACGCTTCCTCGATCGTCTGCTGGTGGATCTCCTGCTTGGGCGTCACCGGTTCGGAGCGCAGGAAATCGATCGAGAGGTAGAAGCGCGACCGGCGCGCGCCGCCTGGGAGCATGTTCTCCACCGCCGCAATGATTCCTTCCGGCTGGAGATCCCGACTACCCAGACCAAAAGCTCCGGCGTAGAGGGGCGGCACGTCCTCGACCTTGCGATAGGCGGGCAGCCCGGCGTGCACCTCGCGTCCCGGCTCGCGGCCGTTCTCCATGCATTGACCCAGGCTGGCACGAATCTCGCGCAGCAGGGGCGGATCGACGGCAAGCGGCTGATCGAGCCGCTCGAGCACGGCGACCCCCGACTTGCCCTGCAGGATGCGCCCGACCTCGTCTGCGGGGAAGGGACGGAACATGGTCAGGTCGACCACGCCCACCCGGATGCCTCGCGTATCGCGAAGGTAGTCCGCCACCACCTCAGCGCTCGGGATGACACTGCCCTGACCGACGATCAGGTAGTCCGCGTCGTCGCTGCGCCAGCTGCGCACCCGCCGATACTCGCGCCCTGTAAGCTCCGCAAATTCCGAGAAGGCTTGTTGGGTCAGCTCCTTCAGATGGTCGAAGAAGAACGGCCGCTGGGCCGCCACGCTCTGCATGTAGGAATCTTGATTCTGGACCAGCCCCGACATCACGGGATTGTCCACGTCCCAGAGCATCGGGATGCGCCGGCGCTTCTCTCCGTAGAGAATCCGCTGAGCCGGCGTCGGCGTGTCGATCAGATCATCGGGTCTTCCGAGATATTCCAGGATCAACTCGCGCTCGGGCGCAAGCATCGACTCGATCAGGTGAGTGGTGAGGAAACCGTCCTGGGCCACCACCCCCGGGTTGAGCGAGAGCTCCGCGATGCGATGTGCGATCAGGTTCAGGTCTGCAGCAGACTGGGCATCTCGGGCGAAGAGCTGGAAGAAACCCGTGTCATCGATGCAATGGTAGTCGTCGTGGCCTGCGTGCACGTTCAGCGTCGCCTTGGTCATCGCGCGCGCGCCGATGTTCAGTACGTAGGTGAGGCGCTTGCCCACCGCCGCGTAGAGCGATTCGTGCATGTAGGCGATGCCCTGGCCTGAAGAGAAGTTGGCCGCCCGGAGCCCGGTCATCGCCATGCCGGCGGTCACGGCGGCGGCCGCGTGCTCGCCTTCGGGCTCGACGAAGATCAGCGGCCTTTCCGAGATGTTGAGGTGTCCCGAAGCCGCGGCCTCCGCCCAGAACTCGCCCATCTGCGTCGAGGGGGTGATCGGATAGGCACCGGCAGCGTCGCTCGACTCGCGCTCACAGGCGATGACCGCACTGTTGCCGTCCATGGCCGCACGCACACCCGGGTACCGAACCGAGGACCGTTTCTGCTTGCTTCGACCGAGGGAGAGAAGAGACATGGCGGTTGCATTACTCCATTGCTTGCGACGAGAGCCTGATCAGGTCGGGCCGGCCCGGCGCGTACCCTTGCGAAGAATCGGGGCGGCGGTTCCGCGCTGCGGGCCGCTTTCCGGGTCGAGCCAGACGATGGCGCCGGTGGGGCAGCGCATGATGGCCAACCGGTCGTCGTGAGGCCGTGTGTAGTCCACGACTGCCAGGCCATTCTGCATCGTGACGAGCCCGGGCGCGTCCAGCGCACAACGTCCGCAGGCCGTGCAGCCCACCTCGCAGTCCTCGAGCAGGCCATCCCCCTCCTCGAGAGAGCGGCAGGCGACCCAAAGGCGGTGGTCGACCGGATGAATCTCGAACAGATCCTTCGGGCAGGCGTCGACACAATCTCCGCAGGCCGTGCAGAGCGCCTCGTCGACCACCGGCAGGGCGTGTTCGTCCATTCGGATGGCCTCGAAATCGCAGGCCCTCTCGCAGTCCGCGAGACCCAGACAGCCCCAGAAGCATCCCTTGCCACCTCCAGCCACCTGCGCCGAGGCGCCACAGGACGCGGCACCGGCGTAGTGGGCTCGTTTGACTGCAACGTGCGTGCCTCCGGCGCAGGCCAGCCGGGCAACGCGCTTCACGGCCTCACCGACGCCGACACCCAGGAAGGCAGCGATGCGTTCACGCATCTCCGGGCTTGCCACACTGCAGCCCGCGGGCTGTGCAGCACCCCCGACCAGTGCCTCCGCAAACGGTCGACAGCCGGGCTGTCCGCACGCGCCGCAGTTGGCGTGAGGCAACATGTCTTCGACCGCGTCGATTCGCGGGTCCTCATCCACCCGGAGCATGCGGTGGGCCAGGATCAAAAGCCCGGCCAAAAGGGCGGTGAGACCGCTCAACGCGGCGACGGCGACCAAGGCGCCGGTCAAGAGAGTCCGGTCCACGACCCCTGCACGTGCATACAGCGTACCGCCCTGCCATCGCCCCAATCGTGAGGCGCGAGGGTCCGACTGGGTCAATTCGACCCATGGCGGGGCTGCGAGCCGCGCAGATCGGTTGCAGTGGCGCGGCGCGCCCCTTGCAGCGGCCAACACGTGCAAGGCCAATTGTGCCCGCCGAACAAGCAGAGCTGCGGTAGCTCCTGTCAGGGATCCTGGAGGCTCTGGAGGAGACCCGAACAATGCAGCCGGTGCTGGAGCGCCCACTGCGGCCGGTGACGTTGCGCTCCGCCGCCTGCTGGCTGACCGTCAAGCGGGTCGCCCACGTGGCGCTGGCACGAGGCATCTGGCAGTAACTCCATGCCACGAGAAGGAGAACGACATGACATCCATCACCGGCGGCGAACTCGTTGCCCGCATGCTCGAAGCCGAAGGGGTCGAGGTCGTCTTCGGCATCATCGACGGCTCGTATTTCGGACTGACCTCGAGCCTCTCGAAGCGGGGAATCCGCCTGGTAACGCCACGGCATGAGAGCACGGCCGCACATATGGCAGGCGCCTATGCCCGCAGTACGGGGCGGCTGGGTGTATGCCTTGCGAGCAACGGCCCGGGTGCCGCCAACATCCTGCCGGGGGTCGCCGTCGAAAATGGTGAGGGCAACCGGGTGCTCATCCTGACGAGTTGGCGGCGCGGGCCGATCGTCGGACCGGATCGCGGCGGAACGTACCAGTACTTCGACCAGGTCGGCGTGACGAAACCGATGACGAAGTGGACGGGTGCCGCGGCGACATTCGAGCGCCTGCCCGAGACCCTGCGCCGGGCATTTCGCGTCTCGTTCCAGGGGCGCCCTGGTGCCGTCCACGTGAGCATCCCGGAGGATGTTCTGAACGGGAGCTTCGAAGCAGCGCCTGAACTGCGGAAGCCGAAACGCTACCGAAGGATGGATCCACTCTTGCCGTCATCGGCATTGGTGCGCGAGGCAGCAGACATGCTCGTCGACGCCCGCGCGCCCCTCGTACAAGTTGGCAGTGGCGTCGTGCACGCCGGCGCAGGCCAGTTGATGGAGGAGCTCGCCTGCAGCCTTCGCGCGCCGATCACGTTCAGTTGGGGCGGTCGCCCGGCGGTGGACGAGCGCCTGCCCAATGCCATTCCCGTTCTGCCACCGTTGATCGATCAGGTTCGCAGCGGTGCGGATGTGGTACTCGCGCTCGGCAGCCGCTTCGGTGAGACCGATTGGTGGGGGAAGCCTCCCTACTGGGGTTCCCCGGAGAACCAGACCCTGATCCAGGTGGATGTGGACGAGACCATCCTCGGGGTGAACAAGCCCGTCGATGTCGCAATCGTCGCCGACGTAGGGGCATTCCTCGAAACGCTGTTGGCGGAGCTGAAGGGACGCGAGCCCTCTCCGCATCTCGCCGAAAGGGAAGCGAAGCTGGAGGAGTTCGCGGCGACGAAGAATGCCCTACGGGATTTCCTTCGCAGCGCCCCGAACGCTCTCGATGAAGACCCGATTCATACCGCTCACGTGCCGCTGATTTGTCGAGAGTTCTTCGAAGACGATGCGGTGCTGGTCATCGATGGTGGCAACACGGCGGTCTGGACGAACCTCTACCACGAGAATCGTGTGCCTGGAAGCCTGCTCAGCACATTCAAGTTCGGAATGCTAGGTGCCGGCATTGGACAGGCCCTGGGCGCCCAGATCGCCCATCCGGATCGACAGGTCTACTGCATCCTCGGCGACGGAGCGATGGGCTTCCATCCCCAGGAAATCGAGACCGCGGTGCGGAACGAGTTGCCGATCATCTTCCTGGTGCTCTGCGACAAGGCGTGGGGGATGGTGAAGTACGGGCAGAGCATGGCACTCGACCCGGACCAGATGAACGAAAAACGAAGCTTGCCTTCCGATCAGACGCTGAACACGGACTTCAAGGAGATCTGCTTCGACAAACTGGCCGAAAGCATGGGCGCCCACGGCGAACGGATCTCGCGCGCCTGCGATCTCGAGCCGGCCCTCGAACGTTGCGTGGCGAGCGGTGGGCCCGCGGTCATCCACGTGGACGTCGACCCCATCGCGCATCTGTGGGCCCCTGGCCTCGATGTCTTCAAGGCCATGCATCTAGCCTGAACTATGCACGAAAGTTGGCTGAGAAGCTGGCTTTCCAATGTTTCAGCGTGCCGCGCGGCGATTGACGCTGACGGATCTCGTTTTGGGTGGTCGATGCCCATTCCGTGGCGCGAATGCGGAGTGTGCTT
>JAAETT010000508.1 GCA_024228115.1 bacterium | reverse complement strand
TCCGGTCGAGCCGGGAGGGCGTTCGCCCTGGGTCAAGGACCTTTCGACCCGGAAGATCTGAATCGGAATCCGGAACGGCGGGCTGCGTCGCCCCCCGGCCAAATGATCAGATTTCTACGCTTCTGAGTGAGCGTCTACAGGTAGCAGCCTTGCTGGATCTGGCTCGCACCCTGGCGAAGGAATACAAGCGCCCAGCGCTGGTCGGTATCGATGCGGTCCTCGGCATTCCGGCCGCGTTTGGCGTTCAGCAGGGGCAATCGGGCTTCCAAGAGGCTCTCGACTACATCGCGATTTCGGCCGGGCTGGCCAAAGAGTCGGCATCAGCAACAGATTGGCAGTCAGAACAACCGTTCTTCGGGATACCGCCGGGCAAAGGAAGCCTTGATGCGTTCTACGCTGCGGCAGGCGGGAGAAGTTCATTGCTTCGCCTGATGGATCGACGAACAGGAGGGAATCCCGCCTTTGCTCTCCGTGGAATCCCCGGCACGGTGGGGTCCGGAACCCGAGAGTTGTGGAAGGAGCTTCGCGCGGCGAGCTCGTTGAACTCAGCCTTCTCCCTCTGGCCTTTCGACGGATCCATCGCAGACCTGACAAGGAGTGCCGAGGTCGTTCTTGGCGAGGTGTATCCCCGAGCCGCCTACGCTCTCGCGCTTTCCGCCCAGCTGCCGACCCAACCGCGTGATGTTGCCAAGACAAAACGGGGCGCCCGCGAACATGCGATTGAAGAGCTGAAAAATGCAACGTGGCCCGCACGGGCAGGGCTTCGCCTTCCCGATCTGAAGCCCTCACTCGACAGCGAAGACGACTTCGACGCGTTGATGGTTGCGGTGGCGCTCGTCCGGCTGCTTCATGAGGGCATTCCTCTGTCCCACGAGCTTGTAGATCCCCGGTTTGAAGGTGGCATTCTGGGAACAGGCGGTATCGAGTTCTCGCGACGTTCGGCGCAGCCTCGGCCACACTTCTCGAAGGCCAGCCGGAGTCCGGCCGAGGCGCCGAGCAAGCGAGATCTGCCCTGCCCTATTCCGGGCTGCGACAAGATCTTCCGCAATTCCCGCGGTGGCTGGGATGCCCACGTGGCCTCGCCTAAGCAGCACGTGACATGGCGAGACGGGGAACGTGACCCCGAACGGTTGAAGGCACGCTTCCGGGAAGAGTTCCCGGACTGGTTCTAGGCCTAGGGGCCAGAGCAGTCATCCGAGCATACTGCCACTGCCAAGCGGCGCCCCTGGTGCCGGAGGTGGGATTCGAACCCACACGGCCGTCTCCAGCCGGGGGATTTTGAGTCCCCTATGTCTACCAGTTCCATCACTCCGGCGAGTGGGATCAGCGAGAATGGCTCATCGGCTCGGAGGCGTCGAGCGCTTCCGCTGGGAAACCCAGGGCGGAGGCGTTGGCCAGCAGGCCCTCGGCGAGGGTCTCCCCGACCAGGCGATAGCCGGCGGCCGTGCAGTGGGCGTCCTTCTGCCAGAAGAGATCCTGGGGCGAGGGGTGGGCGCGGAAAGCCGGGAGCGTGTCGATGACCGGTACGCCGCGCGGGGTGGCCCAGGCGGTGATTCGGCGCGCGTAGGCGAAGGCGTCCAGCCCGGGGCGTAGCTCGGTCAGTTGCTCGCGGAAGGGAATCATTGCGATCGCGAGTCGGGCGCCCTGGGCCTCGGTATGGGCCTGGAGGCGTTCCAGATTCTCGTAGACGATGGCGTACCGCTCCAGAGAGGTCTCGTCCTGCTCCGCCTGGTAGACGTGGCGATGGGGGTAGATGAAGCCGAAGCGGAGCTGCCGGATGGCCGGCGCGCCGTTGATGCGGCGGATCAGGGCGCTTCGGTCGAGCCAGCCGGGCACGCTGTACCAGCGCTGGCGATCCTCGTATCGGGCCTTGTGGCCGGGGGTGGAGGTCTTCCAATGCAGGTGGCCGTCTTTGGCGGTGACGAGCTCCGGGCGTAGGTTCTCGACCAGATCGTTTGGCGTCATGCCGTGGACGATCACATCCGGCTCGAAGCGCGCGGCGAATTTCTCGACCCAGCGTTGGGCGTGGACGGTTCCGTACGCAGGGTGGCCGGCGTTGACCACTTCGATGTGCCCGCGGCCAAACGTTTCCGCGAGCTCGGAATCCAGAACTCCGGGATAGGTTTCCGGCAGGTCGACCTGCCCTCCCGCGGTGAAGGAATCGCCGATCACCAGCACGCGGAACACGCCGGGAGGCTTGGGGCCGTAGTCGCGATCTGCGCGGACACCCTCGCCGTTGGTCTTCCAGGTCGAGCGGAATTCGGTCGTCTGGAGCTGGCGCGTCACGTTCGGAACGAAGACGTGCCCGACGTCCGGATCCGCAGCGTGACGCTGGTCGGCAAAGGGGAGCGCTTCGAAACGCGTCGGCGGCTCCATCCAGCACAGCACGATCTCGCCGAGCAGGCCCGTCGCCAACAAGGTGGCCGCCACACCCAGAACCAGCGCCCGGGTGCTCGCCACGAACCCGGGCACGGGCCAGCGATAGCTCGCCACGAAGGCCACCAGCCCGCCGCCATACAGAGCAGCCCAGAACAACTGGCGCCGGGTAAACCGCCACCAGACCGGCTGAACCGCCAGATCCGTGAGCCAATACAACAGGGGGCCGCAGAGGATCAGCGCAGCCACCCCCATCAACACCCAGGTCATCCGTGCCGGTTGCTCGGACAAGATTCCTCCACCCCCCTCTTCGACCGATCCCTTGGCCGCCTGAGCCCCGCCCCCTCTTTCCCAGCCTCAACTTTGACAGCTCAGGAGCCGATCGATAGCCTGTTTTTCCCCTGGGGCTGTAGCTCAGTTGGGAGAGCGCTTGAATGGCATTCAAGAGGTCAGGGGTTCGACTCCCCTCAGCTCCACCAGGGTTTTTTCCGCGGTTAGAGGCCACAAACGGCACTCTTGAGAAATCGCGGTAGCATCAAGAATCAGCCGCTCAGATAGCCGGGGGCCCACTGGGGACCCGGCCGGCTACACTCAGGGAGCCGCACTTCCCCTCCAGGTGCGCGACACGAGGCCGCGTCCGGGTTTCCTTCTGGGATCTCCCCGTCCGCACCTCGACGGTGCGCAGCCTGTAGCGCCCTGCCAGCATAAAGATCCATCGGGGTAGTCGTGCTCAGAGAGGCATAAGCACCCGGGGCGCTGCTGCGCTTGCTTCAAAGGATGGGTGCGCCCCGGTCTCGGTGCTCCCGGCACCCTGCCCATTGAACAGCCAATTCGCAAAGCGCTCTCCCCAAATGCCGATTGTGTAAACCATGTCTCCGGAATCAGGTGTCAACGATGTCTCGCTAAGCACACCAGAGGTCAGGCTGAGCCCAGTTTTTCGCCAGACCGACGATATTCACAGTTTCTGGGGCGCTGTAGAGCTGAATATGCTCGGGGCTCAAGGCCCGTTCAGCAGCGCACTCAGACCCGCTTGGCGTTCTAGATCCCATCAAAAATCGAAGACCGTCTGAGGTTGTACTCATCCTCAGAAATGAGCCCGTCGTCGAGTAGATCCTTCAGCAGTCGGGTCTCCTCGCGTCGGTGGACTCCACCACCGCTACGCCTGGAGCCAAGCCTCCTGACCCGGAGCGGCGTGCCCCGAGATCTCGCGATCAGACAAATGCGGATGAATATTGAGAACGGAGTGCGTCCAGCTTAACCTGAACTATGCACGAAAGTTGGCTGAGAAGCTGGCTTTCCAATGTTTCAGCGTGCCGCGCGGCGATTGACGCTGACGGATCTCGTTTTGGGTGGTCGATGCCCATTCCGTGGCGCGAATGCGGAGTGTGCTTCGG
>JAAETT010000507.1 GCA_024228115.1 bacterium | reverse complement strand
CCGAAGCACACTCCGCATTCGCGCCACGGAATGGGCATCGACCACCCAAAACGAGATCCGTCAGCGTCAATCGCCGCGCGGCACGCTGAAACATTGGAAAGCCAGCTTCTCAGCCAACTTTCGTGCATAGTTCAGGTTAAGGGAGAACGCGAGGAACGCGAGACGCTTCGCAGCTGGGTTCCGTGTAGGCAGGATATGAATGTGTAGCCAGGGCTTTCGGCGGGTTCGCTTGCCGTTGAAGATGAGGCTGAAGCACTCCTCGTCGAAGTAGTACCGTTTCCCGAGATCCCGAGCCTTTCGAGTGGCGATCAAGACGATCTCATCTGCCTCCTCGCACGAGGGTTGGCCCTGGTCGGCGGGGAATGAGAGAACGTGGTAGTGGGCGAGGAAGGGCAGGGCGGGGTTCTGGAGCATGCATCTCCTTCCACTAGACAGCGTGATCGACTCGTTCATCACCGGGCCTCCTCTGCTGAGTCCAGGTACCCGCGAGCGATCTGCTTGATTGAGGTGGCAGCGCTGCCGTAGGGGACGCAGGACGGCGAACCGGCTGCAAGCCGGAAGAATCCTTCCATGGCCGCGACCAGCGACAGTGCAGCGTCCGGTGCCGTGGCGTCCGAGCGCCCTTCCTTGTGCATGGCGGATCGGAAGGCGTTGGTGAACTCCTCGATCGCCTCCCGCATCAAGGCTTCGTAGAGGCTTCGTACTTCAGGCTGGCGGACGGCCTCCGCACCGATCACGACCCAACAGGCAACGGCTTCGGTCTCGACCCCCACCTCGGTCCCAACCAGTGCGTCTACGGCTGCAAAGATTTTTTCTGACGGATCGGCGGCTTCCGCATCGAGTCGGGACCTGACCACAGACGCCAGCCTCTCGATCAGCGCAAGGAGGATCTCCTGCTTGTTCTGGAAGTGATAGTGAATGAGCCCAGGAGTCAACCCAGCCTCCTGAGCGATCGCCTGGATGGTCGCCTTGGCGTAGCCCCGGTCGGCCATGACCCGCGCGAGCCCGCCAATGATCTCGCTGCGCCTCTGCTGGGTGTTTTGGGGCCTGGACATGTCTTCATATCGGCTTAGTTAATAGGTTGGTTGACCAAAAAATAACTCCAATCTCAATAATTCTCAAGGCCAATTGACTTAGATGCGATATACATATATGTTGCTTGCATCTAAGAGGGCAAAGCAATGACAGTCCAAGAGACAGCCGACCGGAATGAGGAGCATGAGTTCCTGGCGGCCTACGACGCCACAGAGTTCGACCGTCCCTCGTTGGCTGTGGATGTCGCGATTCTCACAGTGATCGGCGGCGGACTGGAAGTGGCCTTGGTCGAACGCGCTGAGCACCCGAACAAGGGCCACTGGGCGCTGCCCGGTGGCTTTGTTCGGATGGATGAATCCCTCGACCGAGCTGCGACGCGGGTCCTGACCGAGAAGGCGGGCCTTGCGGATGTCTACCTGGAGCAGCTCTACACATTTGGCGATCCCGGCCGTGATCCCAGGACCCGCGTAGTCTCGGTCGGCTACTACGCGCTTGTTGATCATGCGCGGCTGGCAACAAGCCAAGACTCCAACCTTACCTTCGGGCGTATCGACGTTCCGTGGGAAGGTGAGACCGGCGGCCCGGTCGAGGCGCGGAGTCCGCAGGGGCAGGACATGCCTCTGGCTTTCGATCACGCCGACATTCTCGGGATGGCCGTCAAGCGCATTCGTGGGAAGCTCGACTACACGCCGATCGGCTTCCAGCTCCTGGCCGAGACTTTCACGCTGCGTCGTCTCCAGGATGTTCACGAGACGATCCTTGGTCGGACGCTCAACAAGGATTCCTTCCGCCGAAGGATGCTCGCTTCCGGGCTTCTCGAAGCCACTGGAGAGCGAGAGACAGAGGTGGGGCACAGACCGGCGGAGCTCTACCGATTCACGAAGCGCTCGGCGATTTGAGCTGAGCAGAAGTAGATAGAAGAGGAGATAGTCATGGCAGAGATCCAGAGGTATCCGATTGTCAGACACCTACGGGCAGAGCCGAGCTTCCAGGTTCTGCGTTTCCGGCGAGGAAAGCTCGTTGCGAGCGGGCGGGGGCTGGCGTTCTGGTTCCGGCCGCTCAACACGAGCGTTGCCGAAATCCCGATGGATGACCGGGAGCTTCCCTTCCTCTTCCATGGACGCGCGAAGGACTTCCAGGACACGACAGTTCAGGGAGTCGTCACCTTCCGCGTGGTAGACGCCGAGCTGGCCGCCGCACGGGTGGACTTCGCCATCGATCTCGGAACGGGAGCAACTCTGAAGCAACCCTTGGACAAGTTGGCAGGTCTCCTAACGGAACTCGCTCAGCAGTTCGCCCTGGAATACCTCGCGCAAACGGACCTGCGTCACGCATTGGAAGAGGGAGTTGCGGAGGTTCGCGAGCGAATCTGGCAGGGGCTTCGGGAAGACGCTGCCTTGGAGGCAATGGGGCTGGAAGTCGTTGCAGTACGAGTCGGTGCCGTGAAGCCTGTCGCGGAAATAGAGAAGGCTCTCCAGATTCCGGTTCGGGAGGCCATCCAGCAGAAAGCCGATCAAGCGACCTTCCGGCGGCGGGCTGAGGCAGTCGAGCAGGAGAGGGCGGTCCAGGAGAACGAACTTCAGAGCCAGATCGAGCTGACTCGGCGGGAGGCCAACCTGATCGACCAGCGTGGAGAGAATGAGAAGAAGCGAGTGACAGACGAGGCAGAGGCCGCGCGAATCGGTGCGGAGGCTGAGGCGGAGCGCACGGGTATCGCGGCCAAGTGTTGGCGATCACGAGAAACCGTAGAAATCTGATCATCTAGCCGTGGTCGCGCGCGAGTGCTGGTTTCTCGTCAGAACGGCGAATCGGTGTCGGTCGGATCGGTGTCGAGTTCGCGATCGAGAGCCGCGAGGTAGTG
>JAAETT010000506.1 GCA_024228115.1 bacterium | reverse complement strand
GAGCCCTTCAAGAAGAACCGACTCACCGACCTCGTGAAGAAAACGATCGAGAAGGCCGGCATCGAAAAGCCCGGCGCCTGCCACATCTTCCGCCACACGATGGCGACGCTCATGCTCGACGCCGGTGCCGACATCCGCCACATCCAGGCCATCCTCGGCCACAGCCCGCTCTCCACCACCGCGCTCTACACCCAGGTCTCGATCCGGAAGCTGAAAGAAGTGCATGCGAGGACGCATCCCGCGGATCAGCCACCCTCGGCTGATTGAGCACTCCCCGCATCGCCTCTTTCTTTAGCCGCCTCCGGCAACGGTGCTCGGAGCTAGGCCTCGAAGCGTCTCGGTCGGCGTCGGCTGTGATAGACGGCGAGTACATCGACATGATCCGAGCGGACCACATAGAAGACCGAGTAGGGGAAGCGATGAAGGGGCGCTCGTCGTACCGGGTCGTGTTGGACGGGGTAGATCTCGGGCTCGCGACCGATCCGAGCGAAACTGGCATCGACGGAGCGGAGAAAGGCCTCGCCGAGCCCCGAGCGCCTGGACTCATACCAGGCGTAGACTTCGTCGATGTCGAGTTCCGCTCGCTGCCGAAGGGAGAGCCTCACCGGTGGCGTTGCTGGATGCGCTCTCGCGCGGCCTCCCAAGGAGATCCGCCCTCTGGGTCAGAATCCGCCTCGGCAAGCCGCTGGTCGAGGTCCTCGCGTTGCTCGCGGGTCAGATCGAGGGCCTCGGCCTCTGCGGGAATACTGTCCCAAAGCTCCTCGACCAGCTCCAGGCGCTCCGCCACGGAGAGCCGGAAGAGTTCCTTGCGGAGTGCATTCGAGGTCATGAAAGGGAGTCTGGCGCCGGGCTCGCGATGGAGCAAGTCCGAAAGGGCTTGCCTGCCGGTTGCCGCTTCCTGGGCCGTGCGGTGCCAACGACGTTTCCCTTGCGCGTGCGCCTTGCTAAGCCGAAACTCGCTTCTAGGGAAATTTCCGGGAGCCCCTCGAGTGCATCAAGGCAATCTTGCTCTAACCTGAACTATGCACGAAAGTTGGCTGAGAAGCTGGCTTTCCAATGTTTCAGCGTGCCGCGCGGCGATTGACGCTGACGGATCTCGTTTTGGGTGGTCGATGCCCATTCCGTGGCGCGAATGCGGAGTGTGCTTCGG
>JAAETT010000505.1 GCA_024228115.1 bacterium | reverse complement strand
TGCAGCAGCACCCGGATGATCGGCTTCGAGAGAAGAGGCAAACCGTTCGAGCCGTTTCTTGGCCAGTCTGGCGTCGTGAAGGCTCCAGGCTTCGCGAAGGATGACCTTCACGCTCTGGTGCATCCCCTCCGGCAGGTGTCAATTGGTAGGCGAGGCTGTCCTCCGTAACGCTGTCTCCCGCAGCCTCCAATGCTTCCCTGGCTTCCCTGTACTCACTCTCATTGATGAGGAGTGATCCCAGGACCTCTCTAAAACCATCAAGGCATGCGAGATCATCAGCGAGGGATCCGCAAGGCAGGTCCAGCTTGCGCAGCGCCCTTCGGTAGAAGGGGGCCTTCCGCTGGACGTAGATTCGACCACCGGCGGCCGACGTTTCGTGCTCGCCCGGCAGGCGAAAGCCGCCCTGCAGATGAAAGTTGACAAGGATCTCTCCAGTCCCGTCCTCCTCCCACGCCTTAACCCAGTGAGGGTCAATCTCAGGCGGAATCGGTTCCTTTTCGACAAGAGCGCTGATCTCTTGGGGTCGGAGCGCGCGCAGCTTTCGAGGGCGGCCCAACTCCTTGGCCAAGCGAATGATCTGATCTCGAGTATCACCCAAAAGATCGATCTTCCGGCTCGAATCCCATCGTCGGTTGATCCTGTGCTGCTCCAATGCGTTGACAGCGCGGTGTAGTTCCTCGAACTGAACCCTCTCGGCCGGTGGCAGGGGATCCCGAGTCGCCTCCGAGGAGACAAAACCTTCGGATTCCTCGCCGTAGTCGATCGTGATGTGGCCGTGCTGCTCGGTCGAGGCCTCGCGTTTGCGGAGATTCTCGAGCCGCTCTTCGGCGATTCTCTCGGCATCGCGAAGTGCCTCATCGTCGGAGGATGTCTGCGAACCGCCTTCTCGCGGCTTTTCCTTCGGCATACGCGCCCTCCAGGAAGCGCTCCAGGGAGGAGGCCGCGCCCAGCCGAGCCCTGGAAGTCCCGGGTGTCCCGCCGGGGATCGGCCGACGGTGAGGGCGTGATCGAAATGAACCTAGCCCCAAAGGCTCTTTCCGCAGCCCTTCACAAGAACTTCACGGGTCTGCTGTTCAACAATGTCAAGTTAGTTTGACAGTCGATTCCGCTCATCGAAGTCGTCAGAATGTGCGAGGTTGCGATGAGCCTTTCTCGCACCTTTCTTCGACACCTTCAGACCGAGGCGGTGAGCCTCAGCGATCACTGTCCCTACCGAAACACCTAGCCCTGATCCGAGAATAATCTCACGCTGAGCAGTGTAGTCCGGAGGCGAAGCGGGGGCCGGATCAGGCAGCGAGGCGTTGAATCGCTCGTTCGCAGCGCCGGATCCTGGATCGAGCCGTCGAGGAGACGGCGAAGCGG
>JAAETT010000504.1 GCA_024228115.1 bacterium | reverse complement strand
GAACCACGAGGCAATGGGAGCCTCGAAGGAGATGATCCTCTGCGAGTCGTTGATCGATGCATTGACCTTCTGGTGCGCAGGCTACCGGAACGTGACGGCGAGCTACGGGGTCGAGGGCTTCACGAAGGAGCACCTGGCTGCCTTCGAAAAACACGGGATCGAGCGCGTGCTCGTTGCGTACGACCGAGACGGGGCAGGGGACACCGCGGCCGAGAAGCTGGCGAAGAAGCTCCTGGCCGAGGGCATCGACGTCTACCGGATCCAGTTCGCGAAGGGGATGGATGCGAATCAGTACGCGCTCGAGGTTCGGCCGGCGACGAAGAGCCTGGGTGTGGCGATCCGCTCAGCCCAGTGGCTGGGGAAAGGGAAGGCGAAGCCGGTGACGACGCGAGCCGTGGAAACCGACACGCCCGTTTCGCAACCTGCGCCACCTCTTCCTTTAGCCGCCGCTTCGGTCCCCGAGCCGGCGGCTAAAGAAGAAAGCCCGGGGCCGCTCCCGGCTGTGGTCGTGCCGCCGGCTCCGAGGCCCGACACCCCCGCCGAGGTGAACGGCCAGGAGATCGTGATCGTGCAGGGCGATCGCCGGTACCGGATTCGAGGGCTGGAGAAAAACGCGAGCTTCGACGGGATGAAGGTGAACCTCCTGGTCTCGTCTCCGGCGTTAGGTGGGAACGGTCAAGCCATGCACGTCGATACCTTCGATCTCTACCAACAGAGGCCACGGGGAGCCTTTGCGCAGCAGGCCGCCGTGGAACTCGGGGTGAAGGATGATGTGATCCGAGGGGACTTGGGGAGGATCCTCTTGAAGCTCGAAGCCCTTCAAGCCGAGCGGATCGAGGCGGAGAGGGCGGCGGAAGAGAAGACTCCGGTACTGAGCGACGAAGAGACGACGGCCGCCCTGGAGCTGCTCCGGGCTCCGGATCTTCTCGGGCGGATCGAGCGCGACTTCGAGCGCTGTGGCGTCGTCGGCGAGCGTACGAATAAGCTCGTCGGCTACCTGGCGGCCGTCTCTCGCAAGCTCGAGGCGCCGCTGGCCGTCGTGATCCAATCGACGAGTGCGGCGGGAAAGTCGGTGCTGATGGATGCGGTGCTGGCCTTTCTCCCCGAGGAGGACCGCACGAAGTACTCGGCCATGACCGGCCAATCGCTCTTCTACATGGGCGAGACGGAGCTTCAGCACAAGGTGCTGGCGATCGTCGAGGAAGAGGGCGCGAGCTCCGCCTCCTATGCGCTCAAGCTCCTGCAGTCGGAGGGGGAGCTCGCGATCGCATCGACGGGCAAGGACCCGGTGACGGGAGAGCTGCGGACCCTCGACTACCGGGTGAAGGGCCCCGTGATGATCCTGCTCACGACGACAGCGATCGACCTCGATGAGGAGCTTCTGAACCGCTGCGTGGTGCTGACCGTCGACGAGGGCCGGGAGCAGACGCGGGCGATTCATGCCATCCAGCGCCGCAAGCGCACACTCTCGGGCCTCCTTGCCAAGGCGGAGAAGGACGAGGTGCTCGGGCTTCACCAGAACGCGCAGCGCCTTCTGGCACCCCTGGCCGTCGTGAACCCCTACAGCGAGCGCCTGACGTTCGTGGACGACCGGACCCGCACGCGCCGCGACCACGAGAAGTACCTGACGCTGATCGATGCGATCACGCTGCTGCACCAGCACCAGCGGAAGATCCAGACCGTGCGCCGCGGCGACAGGACGCTTCGCTACGTCGAGGCGACGCCCTTCGACATCGAGACGGCGAACCGGTTGGCCCACGAGGTGCTCGGCCGAACCCTCGATGAGCTTCCCCCGAAGACCCGCGAGCTGCTGCGCGGGATCACGGCGTGGGTGGCCGAGCGCTGCACGGCCCTTGCCGTGGACCCGACCGCCTTCCGCTTTAGCCGCCGCGACCTACGCGACGCGACGCAGTGCAGCGACACGCCGCTGAAGATCCACCTCGGGCGCCTGGCCGAGATGGAGTATCTGCTCGTTCACCGCGGCGGCCGCGGCCAGTCCTACGCCTACGAGCTGCTCTACCAAGGCGAAGGAGAGCAGGGCGACCCCTTCCTGATGGGTCTGATCGACACCGACGGCTTGCACTACGACGGAAAGAAGTCCGGGGAAAAGGGCCCCCGGTCCGGGGTCGGTCCGGGCCCGGTCCGCCCTCGGTCCGGGGGTGGTCCGGTGCCTGAAAACGGCGCAAGTGCGCAAGGTGAAATGACTTCTCCGTCCTTGGCCGGTGCGAGGCCCCAAAACGCACGGCCGAGGCCGATGCGCGGCAACGGATCGGTTCGTACCCACACGGAAGAACTCCCAGCTGAGCACGCCGACTAATGTCGCGCAAGAAGCGGCGCGCCAGCGCGCCGAAGCCCGATCCGTATCCGATCGACGGCAGCGCGATGGCGCCCTACCTGGCCCAGTTCCTCGAGGCCGCGGCGGCGAAGGGCCTGGCGCCGCGCACCGTCGAGATCCGAGACGGCATGCTCCGCCGCTTCATCCACTGGTGTGGCGAGCGAGACCTGAGCCAGCCCCAAGACATCACACGGCCGATCCTCGAGCGCTACAGGCGCCATCTGTACCACTATCGAAAACCGAACGGAGAGCCGCTCAGCTTTGCGACCCAGCAGCAGCGGCTCACTCCGCTCAAGGCCTTCTTCAAGTGGCTGGCCCGCGAGAACTACATCCTCTCGAACCCGGCCAGCGAACTGGAGCTGCCGC
The DNA here is from genome assembly GCA_024228115.1 of bacterium. NCBI lineage: Bacteria > bacterium. The sequence goes on along the minus strand of JAAETT010000504.1, from coordinate 1,495 downwards.
GCGTCCACCGAAGGCTCCCGAAGCACATCCTGACGGCCGAGGAGGTCGAGCGCGTGCTGGCGCAAGCGATGCTTCACGGCGAGTTCGCCGTACGGGATCGCGCCATCATCGAGACTCTCTACTCGACCGGCATCCGGAGGTCCGAGCTGGCGCACCTGCGCCTCTACGATGTCGATCCCCGCAACGGGACGCTGATGGTGCGCGAGGGCAAAGGCAAGAAGGACCGCATGGTGCCGCTCGGCAACCGCGCCGGCCGCTGGATCGACCGCTACACCCAGGAGCTGCGTCCCTCGCTCGTCGTCGAGCCCGACGAAGGCTGGCTCTTCCTCCACGCGTACGGCGAGCCCTTCAAGAAGAATCGGCTCACCGACCTGGTGAAGAAGACGATCGAGAAGGCCGGCATCGAGAAGCCCGGTGCCTGCCACATCTTCCGCCACACGATGGCAACGCTCATGCTCGACGCCGGCGCCGACATCCGCCACATCCAGGCCATCCTCGGCCACAGCCAGCGCTCCACCGCCGGGATCTACACCCAGGTCTCGATCCGGAAGCTGAAAGAAGTCCACGCGCGAACTCACCCGGCCGATCGGTCATCTGCGCCCGATTGAGGTCGCTCTCCCGTCCACCTTTAGCCGCTTCCGATCTTCCGGCGCGTCCTGCCCCCTACGCCCTGGGCTGAAGCTCGCGCCAGTCGCGGGAAGCTCTTGCAATCCGCACAATTCGAAGCGGTTTCGTTTTCGGGTGATAGGCAATGAGCGATGGGCCCAGGGGCCAGAAGAAGTACGGTTCGGGCCAAATATCGGGTCGGGCTCTTCCGATGAAGGGGTTCTGCGCCAAGCGCTCGAAGGAGTCGATGAACTGAGCGCGAACCCGCTGGTCATGCTCCCGGCCGAAGGACCGGCGAACATATCGCCGAATCTCGAGGAAGTCGTTCTTGGCGGCTGGCGTAAGAACGTAGTTGGAACTCAATCGCCTCTGCCGAATTCACGATCGATCGCCGCGTCGATCTCGGCGAGAGCTTCTTCGCCATCGATAAGCTCCCCCCGTTCGGCTTGACCGACGCCCTCGGCCACCTGCGCACGAAGAGCTTCCCCTTGTTCGGAGAACAGCTTCTCGTGGGCGCAAAGGACGCGCAGCCCTTCAGCGACGATGTCGTCGAGAGAGTCATAGTGCCCGCATTTCAGCTCGTGTTCGACGAAGGAGCGCAGTTCTTCGGGGAGAGTGCTTGCTGTCATCTTGCCTCGAGCAAAGGGTCCCATGATGGGGCTCTTTGAGCAAGCCCGGCCACGGGCCGCCATGCGTAGCCGCTTCCGGTCTTGCGGAACTCGATGCCGGTCCCTTGCGGAAGCGCGGAGCTAACCTGAACTATGCACGAAAGTTGGCTGAGAAGCTGGCTTTCCAATGTTTCAGCGTGCCGCGCGGCGATTGACGCTGACGGATCTCGTTTTGGGTGGTCGATGCCCATTCCGTGGCGCGAATGCGGAGTGTGCTTCGG
>JAAETT010000503.1 GCA_024228115.1 bacterium | reverse complement strand
TCTCACGCGCCAAGTCCAAGCCTGGCAAGACGATCGCAACCGAACGACGAAGGGCGTCGACTGGCAATTCACGACCCAACAAGCCCGCGTGAAACTGCGACGACTCTACCCCCAGCTTTTGGTGTGACAAGGGACTAGCAGCATCGAAGAGAAAGTTGAAGCTATAGACCCGCGCGAAACTCACGGTTGCACCTGCTGCCCCTCAGAGTACTACGCATCCGGCCCCTCCGGCTCGACTACCTCCGGCCGCTCCGGCCAGCCGGCGAGCACTTTCGCCGCACACGACCAGTGCCAACCCCGCTCCCGGGCGTCCAGGTGCCAATCCATCGGGTCGTCGCTGGGGAGAGACGTGCCGCAGCCAGGACACGGGGGAAGTAGGAGCTTATCCCAGGGAGCCGCTTCGGCATGCCTAGTCACAACTCTCCTCCTCCAACCCATAGGCCACCTGAAAGTCCCCATTCGCGTGCAGAATGATTCCCACCGGATCATCCTCTGACTTGTCGTTGCACCCGAGGACACGACCGTGGTTCCATTCGCCGGCGTCATCCGCTGCTCCCTCGTCCTCGCCATCGTCTTCATCGTCACCAAAGTCGGTACGAAAGATGTGCTGGGGATCGATAGAGGGAGTGACGTTGGCGCTCAGGAACCTTTGGGCCGCTGCAGCGCGGGGATGCTTGAACTTGCTACCCGCCGAGAACACTACCCGCTCGGGACTCACCGCTTCGATGAAACACGTCGAACTCGCGTTGTTCGCACCGTGGTGGGGAGCGATCAACACCGTTGAGTCGAGGTCGATAGTGCCGGCCTCATGTGAGCGGCGGGCCCCGAGATCTCGCGATCAGACGAATGCGAATGAATATTGAGAACGGGCAGGCGCGCCGATCGGAAGGCAACTGGCCGAACTTGACTCAGCTCGCACTCGCGTGTCAGCCATGCTCGCGTAGATACGGCGACTGCCAATGCGAGCGCGGCCTCTCGTTCGCGGTTCGGCTTGGCACTGTCCGGCCTACGTCTCGCGCTCGCCCGTCCACTCGGGGAGCCCTCGGATCTCTCGCCAGTACTCCTCGCGCACGTCGTCGTCGATCTCGACCGGGACGCGCTCGCCGTAGAGCCTGCCCTCCCCATCCTTGCGCGGACCGGAAATCCAATAGCCCTCCAGCGTCTCGGTGTCGAAGTAGTTCGCTTTGTAGCCGCCCTTGAGGCTCCGGAAAGAGTGGCCCCGGTAGTAGATCGTCTTGCCCGTCTTCGAGAACGAGACCCGTCCGATTCGTGCGGTGCCGCCAGCCAGGCCCTCGGCCTTGTTCTCGATGTACATGATGCGGGACTTCATGCGCCCTGCCCTTCTTCCAGCTCGCGTCCGGGAAAGAATTGGTAGGCGGAAACGGAATACACACCCTTGGGCTCACCGGGTCGGGGCTCGACGACTTCGGACTCCTCGATCTTCAGCTCGTGGCGAACGGAGACCGGTTCAAAGGGCCTGGCGTATTCTATGGCCTCGTCGGCCGAGTCCGCCACGACCTCGTATGTCGTGAAGAAGCCGGGGAGTTCCTCGTCATCGCCCAGGGATTCGTGCCAGCGGCCCATGAGGAGAAGCTGGTAGAGACAGCCACGCTCCGACGCTCGGTCGGTGAGCTCCCGGAGGACCCACATGGCAGATTGCTCGTGCTTGTCGAGCTCGATGGCCTGCCACGCTGCCTCCTCGGCGGCCGTACGATCGCGCTCGGCGAGCCAGAGCGCTGAAGCATACTCGCCAAGGACCGGCGCCAGGTGCTCATCGATCGTCCCCTCGGCCCGAGCCTCAGTGATCAGCCTTCGCCCTTCAGAGAGAGCCTCGCGATACCTCTCGAGCTGACGAAGAAGCCCAATCCGAAGACTGGTCACGCGGCAAACCAACTCCCAGCTCGCGTCTTCCGATCCGACGTGTCCCAGATCGAGGTGGGACAGCGCTTCCTCAGATCGTTCCTGGCGCGAGAGAGCCAACGCGATGTTGTAGTGAAGGGACGGCGTGTCGACGTTCGGGCACGAGAGAGCTCGCTCAAAGGATTCAAGGGCGTCAGCAGCTCTTCCCACATCGGAATAGTTGTTCCCGAGGAGTTGCCAGAGCATCCAGACCCCCGGTACGCGGTCGACGCCTCGTTCCAACACGTCGATCGCCGCGCCGACATCCCCCAAATCTGCGTGCGCCAAGGCCTGGATCTCGAAAGCCGAGGAGTGCCGGAGCTCCTCGAGCTCCCGCCCGAGGGCGAGCGCCGAATCAGCGTCGCCCTGCTCGAGCAGCTCGTAGGCTGCATTCATCCTTTCTTCGATCTGCTCGCTCATCGCGGCTCCGTGGGTCAGCTTCGCCTTCAGCGTTTCGACGAACCGCCCTACCTCGCCAACGCGTCTGATCTCTTCGACGCTCGGGCATCCTGAATTGAGTGTCCGACGCCCGCCTCCCCAGGGGGCTGGGGATTGGTTGCCGGTTGAAGCAACCGGAGAAGCCGAACCTCGTTGATCGAGTTGGGGACTCGCCTCCCGGTCTCCCATGCACGCCGCGTCCCCTCGTCCACTCCAATGCGCTGGCCAGCCTCCATCTGGTCGATTCCCTCACGCCTCCGGTAGACCTTCATCCCTTCCGGGAGCGTCTCGCCTTCCCCAATGGGGTCGTAGCCAAGAAAGGCCACCACCCGGCTGTAGTAGCTGACCCTCGGCAAGGTGTGGCCATTCTCCCAGCTGAGGACGATGAACTCGTCTACGCCGAGTTGGGCTGGTAGCTCGGCCTGGCTGAGGCCGGCTTCGGGCCGCTTGGCCTTGACGTAGTCACCCAGGGTCTTGGCTTCCCTCGGGGTTCCCTTTGGTTTCAGGCACTTACGGGTCGCTCGGTGGAACGGCAAGAAGGCAACGCAGCCCGGTGGTTGCGGGGGGTCGGCGCCTACCGGTCTCCGCCTTCTCAGCGATAGCGAGCTTCACGGCCTCCATGAGGCCGGCGAAGAAGCGAGCCAGGTCGGGATGAGCGGACTGAGCCCGGGGAAGGCCCTTCGGCCCTAATCGGTTCGGCCGCGATGCCAGGGGCTGATTGAAGCGGCCCTCGTTGCTTCCGTATGGCTTCCGGCCCGCGAAAGTCAATCCGCCTACCCTACGTAAGTCCCCGAATTCATTGGAGGCGCCGCCCGGATTCGAACCGGGGATCAGGGATTTGCAGTCCCGTGCCTTACCACTTGGCTACGGCGCCTCGAGAACGGTCAGGCAGGATAACGGAAGGGTGGGGCCGGGTCGCGGGGGCTGATAGGGTCCTCGCCGATGCACTGGCTTGGGGTGTTCCTGTTTGGTGGCTGTGGCGCCGTGGCGCGGGTGTGGGCGGCGACCCTCGTGGATGGCCGCTTCTTCCCATGGGCGACGCTCGGGGTGAATTTCCTCGGCTGCCTGGCGATCGGGTTCCTGGCGGAGCTCTTCGAGGACCGGTCCGGGCTCGACCCTCGCCTGCGGGTGAGCCTGATCGGCGGCTTGCTGGGCGGCTTCACGACGTTTTCGGCCTTCGGCCTGGAATGCTGGGAATTCATCGGCCGGGGCGAATTCGGAATGGCTGCAGCCTACGCCGTCGGCAGCGTGATCCTGGCCGTGGTCGGCGTGGGGCTCGGGATCGGCCTGGCGCGGCTGGTGCTCTAGCGGCCGGGGGGGACGAGCGGGGGGCAACGCTCCGAGTCGTGGTGGAGCGCCGCCCCCGCAGGAAAGCCGCGCCCGAAGGCACGGCATCCCCTTCCCATACGCGGGTGTAGAGCAAGCCGCGTGCCGGGCATTTCGTCGCTCGGAGGCGCTCTGGGGCCGTTTCAAGCTCGGCGAGGCCCAGCGATGGCTCCTGAGAGAAAGGCTTTTCTCCGATGAGAGAAAGGCTCTTCCCCGATCGCCAGTGTCTAACCAAGATCGACCGGAAACCGCTGGCCAGCCGAGACCAGGACGAAGCCCTCGCCCTCCTCGGCAACCGCCAGCATGAGTTCCGAGTGGGCGCCGTGCGTGAAGCGCGCCGGAAGCCCTTCCGGACGGAGATCCCGCTTCACCTGGCAGATGACCACTCCGTCGATCGCGGAAGAGCGCAACGTGGCGGGCTCGAGTGTCTCGTGGCTATGGTCCGACAGCTCGATTCGGCCGGTCGCCGGGTCGAAGACGCGCACGAAGAAGCCACATTCTTCCACTTCGATCTCACCGCGGAAATGCCCCAGCGTGACGATGTACTTCCGCTCCTCGGGCAGGTAGAGAACCGATCGGTCGAAGTGTTCGCGCAACCTCTGGTGCAGGATCGGCTGGCCCTCGTGGCTCCAGCGACCGTCGTGATGGAGCACGAGGCCGAAAGGCTCGAGCCCAGGCGGGCCGCTCACGGCTCTCGGGTCGACGAACCGTCGGGCTTCACCTGCCAGATTCCCTGCAGATCCGCACGAAGCCAGAGAACGATCCGATCGAAGCCCTGACCTTCGGGGTCGCGATAGATCCACTTCTCGTTCCAGCGCGCACCATGCTCGTCGCGGGTCCGCGGTTCGTTCGCACTTCCCTCCTGCTCCGTCGGCTGGCCGAAACGTACGGCGAGTTCGGCGCGACCCGGGCTGCTCACCGGTCGCACTCTCCGCCGATCATGTTCAGGAAGTCGAAGGTCGGGATCAGGTCGGCGAGCATGGCGCCGCGCACCATCAGCGGCAGGGGGCCGATGTTCAGGAAGCTCGGCGGCCGGCAACGCACCTTCACCGGGCGCTCGCTGCCATCGGAGACGAGGTAGAAGCCGAGCTCGCCATTCGCCGATTCGATCGCGAAGTAGCCCTCCCCCGCCGGAACCTTCGGCCCCTCGGTGACGTTCTTGAACTGCTGGATCATCTCTTCCATGCGGTTGAACACACCGTCCTTGGCGGGCCAGCGCACGCGGGCGTCGGCCACGTCCACCGGGCCTGAGCCAAGGGCTTCGAGACGGTGGATGCATTGCTCGACGATGCGCAGGCTCTGATGCATCTCGGCAACGCAGACGAGATAGCGATCGTAGTTGTCACCGACCGTGCCGACCGGCACATCGAAATCGATCTGGTCGTACACGAGGTAGGGCTCGTCCTTGCGCAGATCGAGCGGAACGCCGGAAGCCCGCAGTACCGGGCCCGTGACGGCGTGGCGGATGCAATCCTCCTTGGAGACGATGCCGATATCCCGAAGCCGATCGACGAAGATGCGGTTCTGTGTCACCAACGCTTCGAAATCCGCGAGCAGGCGCCGGATGGTCGGCAGGCTCTGCTTGGCGAGTGCAGGGAAGCTCTCCGGCAGTGCGTGGCGCACGCCTCCGATCCGGACGTAGTTGGACGTCACGCGCGCGCCGCAGAGCGCCTCCAGCAGATCCCAGACGAGCTCCCGGGCTTCGATGCCATACAGGAACGGAGTCATGGCCTGGAGTTCGAGGCAGGCCGCGCCGCAGCGGGTCAGGTGGTCGCCGATCCGGGAGAGTTCGCCAGCGAGAACGCGCAGCCATTGGCAACGCTCCGGTGTCTCGATCTCCAGGAGCTTCTCGACGGCCATGCAGAAACCCAGATTGCACAGCACCGCCGAGTTGTAGTTGAGGCGATCCGTGTACGGGATGCACTGATACCAGGAGCCGCTCTCGCATTCCTTCTCGAAGCCCCGGTGCAGGTAGCCGACCTGCACGTCGAGATCGACGATCGATTCGCCGTCGAGTTCGATCAAGAACTTCACCGTGCCATGGGTCGCCGGATGGGACGGGCCCATGTTGAGCGTCATGTGCTCGGCAGCGAGGTCCGGCGCGCTCATGCCTCGCGGCTCCCGGGCCCGATCAGCGGCTGCCGGCGGGTCTTAGGGTAATCCTTGCGTAGCGGATGGCCCTCGAACTCCTCGTAGAGAAGGATGCGGCGAAGATCCGGGTGGTCGTCGAAACCGATGCCATAGAGGTCGAAGACTTCCCGTTCCATCCAATCGGCCGAGGCCCAGAGGCCGGTGAGCGATGCGATCGTCGGGGAATCCTCGCGGGCGGCGTAGGCCTTGATGCGCAGGCGATGGTTCCTCGCCACCGAGTAGAGGTGGTAGACCATCTCGAAGCGAGGCTCGCTTCCCAGGAAGTCGACACACGTCAGATCGGTCAGCATGTCGAACGCCAGGGCCGGCTCGTCGCGAAGGAATGTCATGACCTGGATGAGGTGATCGGGAGCCACACGAGCCGTGACGTCACCCAGGCGAGCGTGCGTATCCAACACGGCCTCGGGATGAGCATCGAGCAGCCGGCGCAGGAGCGGCGAGTCGTGGTCTTCCACTCAGTCTTTCCCTCCCGAGGCCGCCGCTCGCTCGTACTCGGCCCGAAGGAATTCCAGGCGGCGCTTCAGCAACGGCTCCGGAACGAGCAACTGCTCCTTCTCGTAGACCAGGGCTTCCCGATCGAACGCCGCGATCTCGACTTCCCGGCTCATCACGACGGCTTCCTCGGGACAGGCCTCCTCGCAGAGCCCGCAGAACATGCAGCGGGACATGTCGATCTGGAACTGCTCCGGGTAGCGTTCGATCGCGTGATCGGGGAGTTCGCCCGGAACGATCGAAATGCAGTTCGTCGGGCATGCGAACTCGCAGAGCCCACAGGCCACGCAGCGAGGCAGCCCGCTCTCGAGCTCCACCAGGACGGGCATCCCGCGAAAGGCGTCGGCATGGTCGACCCGCTCCTCCGGATACTGCACGACGAAAGCCGTGCTCTGCCCGGTCGCGAACCCCCGCAGGTTCCGGAAGAAATGCCGGCTCGTCACCCACAGGCCCTTCACGATCATGGGCAGGTAGAGCCGCTCCACCCAGGTGAGCTTCGCATCGCGTTGTACAGGTACGACCCGGATGGCCATGGCGGTCGCCGAGTCTAACGGAAAGTCAACGGGCGGGGACGGGGTTTACAATTGACTCTTCGGAAGGGGGCCAAGCCCCCTTCCGAAGAGTCAATTGTAAACCCCGTCCCCGCCCGTTGACTTATCCTGCGAGGTCTTCGGCGTGGTAGGAGCTGCGGACGAGGGGGCCGGCGGCGACTTGCTGGAAGCCCAGGGCTCGGGCTCGCACGGCCCAGGCGTCGAATTCGTCCGGCGGTACCCAGCGGTCGACGGGCAGGTGGTCGTCGCTCGGGCGCAGGTATTGGCCCATCGTGAGCAGGGTCACCCCCCCGTCCCGGAGATCGCAGAGCGTCCGGTCCACTTCTTCTTCACGCTCGCCCATCCCGAGGATCAGTCCGCTCTTGGTCGGAATGTCCTCGCGGAGCTTCCGCGCTCGCCGCAAGACGCCGAGCGAACACGCGTAGCTGGCTGCGGGGCGGACTTGACGCTGGAGCCGCTCGACCGTCTCGATGTTGTGGTTCAGCACGTCCGGATCGGTATCCAGCACGCTGCGCAGGCACGCTTCCTCGCCCTTGTAGTCGGAGATCAGCACCTCGACGCCGGTCCCGGGAGAGCATTCGCGAATGGCCCGCACGGTGGCCGCCATCTGGCCGGCGCCGCCATCGGGCAAATCGTCGCGAGCGACGCAGGTAATGACGGCGAAACGCAGGCCGAGCTTGCGCACCGCCTCGGCGACCCGCCCCGGTTCGAGCGGATCGAGGCCACCGGGCTTGCCGGTGGAGACATCACAGAAGCTGCACCGGCGGGTGCAGGTATTGCCGCCGATCATGAAGGTCGCGGTGCCCCGCGCCCAGCATTCGCCGAGGTTCGGGCAGTTCGCCGAGGAGCAGACCGTGTTCAGGCCGTCCTGCTTGACGAGTTGCTGCACCTGCTCGAGCTCCGGGGTCACGTGGAGCCGGACCTTGAGCCAGCTCGGGCGCTCACGCTTCTCGTTCGGCACCTCCCGGTTGTGCACCGGGCGGGCGACACGCTGGTCCGGCGAGCGGATCTCTCGGCTCACGGCAGTGCCCTTGCAAAGGAAGTCGCCACCGCCTCACGGCTTTGCATGAAGAGCGTAGGCGTTGCGGCGACGCCAAGCTCCTTGGCGACGGAGGTCATGCTCACATCCTCCAGACCGCAGGGCACGATTACGTCGAAGCTCGCCGGATCGAGGGTCACGTTCAGGGCGAAACCGTGGAAGGTGACCCAGCGCCGCACACCCACCCCGATCGACGCGAGCTTTCGCAACGGCTGGGCGCCGTCGACGTACACGCCGGTCTTTCCCGGTTCGGCGACAGCCGCCAGGCCCAGCTCGGCGAGGGCATCGAACAAGCAACTCTCGAGCTGGCGAAGCCAGGCCACCACATCCGGTTTGCCCCGCGCTTCGAGATCCACGATGGCGTAGCCCACCAATTGGCCCGGGGCGTGGAAGGTGACATCCCCGCCGCGGGCTACGTGGTGGAGTTCGATCCCCCGAGCCTGGAGTTCCGATTCCGGAACCCGCAGGTTCTCGGGCTTTCCGCTCCGGCCGAAGGTCACGACCGGGGGATGTTCCAGCAGGAAGAGCCGATCGCCGCAGCGGCCCGCGCAGCGATCCTCCACGGCCTGTTTCTGGAGCTCGAGCGCCCTGCCGTAGGGAACCTGGCCGAGCCAGTCGATCTGGAGCGACATCACGAGAGCCTAGCGAGGGGGGCTCAAAGGTCGAAGTCGGCCTCTTCCAGCAGCTCACGGATGCGGTAGAGGAAGCCATTCGCAGGCGATCCGTCCACCGCTCGGTGATCGTAGGAAAGGGCCACGTGCATCATCGGGCGGACGACGATCGCGTCGGCGCCGTCGATGGCGCGGACCACGGGTCGCTTGACCATCTCGCCCATCCGAAGGATGCCCACCTGGGGCTGGTTGATGATCGCGAAGCCGTAGAGGTTCCCCTGCCGGCCCGGGTTCGAGACGGTGAACGTTCCACCTTGAAGATCATCCGCCGTGAGCTTCTTCGTGCGCGCCCTGGTGGAAAGATCCTCGATCTCGGCCGCCAAACCCGCCAGGGAGAGACGATCCGCATTGCGCACCACGGGCACGACCAGGCCCTTCTCGGTCTCTACCGCGATGCCGATGTGGATGTCCCGCTTCTCGACGATCGCGTCTTCGATGACGGAGGCGTTCAGGATCGGGAACTCCCGCAAGGCCCGAACCGTCGCGTGCACGATGAACGGCAGAAAGGTGAGGTTGAAGCCCTGGGCCTGCTTGAAGGCCGTCTTGTTCTTTGCGCGCAGCGCAAAGACGCCACCCATGTCCACCTCGGCCACCGTGCCCACATGGGGGCTGGTGTGCTTCGAGTAGACCATGTGCTCGGCCACGATCTTTCGCAACGGCGACATCGGGATGACGTTGTCGCCCTCCTGAATGGCGTAGTAGCCAAAGCGCTCCTTTGCGCCGGCCAGATGCGGAGCCGGAGGCGGCGCCGCCGTGGGTGCCTTGATGTGCTGGGCGGGCGCGGGCGGCGGCGCGGCCGCCGGTGCAACCGAGCCTGCGTTCTCCACATCGGCCCGGGTGATGCGGCCAGAAACGCCACTGCCTTGCACCTGGCCGAGATCGACGCCTCGATCGGCCGCCAGGCGCTCCGCAACCGGCGTGGCGACGGGCCGGGAGGCAGGGGAACCCGCGGGCGCCGCCGGGGCGGCGGGCGGCGTCGCAGAGCTCGCAGGCGCAGCTGCCGTGGTGGCGGCAGCCTCTGCATCGATCGTCGCAATCTCGGTTCCGACCGGGATCGTCTCACCTTCGGCAACCAGCAGCCCGACCACCACACCGCCTTCGGGGGCGGGGATCTCGGCATCCACCTTGTCCGTGGTGACTTCGACGAGAGGCTGATCCCGCTCGACCGTATCGCCTTCCTTCACGAGCCATTTGGCAATGGTCGCCTCGAGAACGCTTTCGCCGAGCTCGGGGAGCAACACAGGAATGGGCATATCGGATCTCCGCTGGCCCGGACCTTTCGTCCAGGCCTGACTTAGAAGTTGATGGCTCGGCCTTCGGCCGCGAGCGCTGCCTCGAGCAGCGCTTCCGAGAGCGTCGGATGAGCATGACACGTCGCGGTGATCTCGCGGGTGGTGGCCTCGAGGGTCATCGCCAACCCGATCTCGGGCAGCAGCTCCGTCGCGCCACTACCCACCAGGTGCGCTCCGACGATCTGCCCGTACTCGGGCTCGGCAACGATCTTCACGAAGCCCGCGGTATGAGCCGCTGCGATGGCCTTGCCGGAAGCCGTGAAGGGGAACTTGCCCACCTTGGCTCCACCAAAACGTTCGCGGGCCTGGGCCTCGGTCAATCCGATCCAGGCCACCTGGGGCTGGGCGTAGATGCAGGCCGGAAGCGTTGCATGATCGACACGATGGGTCCTCACGCCGGCCACGAACTCGACGGCCGCGATGCCCTCCTCGCTGGCCTTGTGGGCCAGGAGCGGTCCGCCCGCGAGATCGCCGATCGCGGACACGCTGGCGATCGAGGTGCGCTGGGTATCGTCAACGCGCACGAAGCCCTTGTCGTCGAGCTGAACACCCACCTCCTCCAGGCCGAGATCGAGAGAAAGCGGGCGTCTGCCGATCGCAGCCAGCACCTGGTCGCAGGGCAGCTCCTCGCTTTGCCCATCCTTCGAGACGGTCACGACGACGCCACCAGGATCCCGCTTCAGCTCTTCGAATCGGGTCTCCAGCCGAACCTCGATGTTCTTGCGCCGGAACTCGCGTTGCAAGGCGACGGCAATATCCGGATCCGCGCCCGGAAGCATCTGGTCGGCCATTTCGACGATGGTCACCTGGGAGCCGTAGTTCGCGTAGACGTAGGCGAACTCGATGCCCACCGCGCCCGCGCCGATCACCACCAGCCGATCGGGGACGCGCTTGCTTTCGAGCGCCTCCCTGGAGGTCAATACCTGCGTGCCATCCACCTCGAGACCCGGCGGCACCCATTCGGTCGAACCGGTGGCCAGCAGGATCTGATCCGCCTCGACGAGGGCCTCGTCGTTGACGCTCACGCTATTCGGCCCCGCCAATCGGGCGCTGCCCGGGATCAGCTCGATCTGGTTCTTCTTGAACAGGCCCTGGACGCCTTTGCACAACCGATCGGCCGTCTTGCGGCTGTGGTCGATCAGCTTGCCGTAATCGAGCACGAGCCCCGCCGTGGTGATGCCGAAGGTCTCCCCGTGGCGGGTCAGGTTTTCCACCAGCTCGGCACCCGAGAGAAGGGCCTTGGTCGGAATGCAGCCCCAGTTCAGGCAGACGCCACCGACCCGATCGCGCTCGATCACCGCCACCTTCATGCCGAGCTGGGCGGCCCGGATGGCGGCGACGTAACCGCCGGGGCCCGCACCCACGACTGCGAGATCGAAATGGCCGGCGGCGTTCAACGAGCTTTCTCCCAATTCGACTTTGAAGGCGACCGCGGAAGCGTTTCCGGCGGCGATCCGGGAAGTGATACGGAAATGGGCGTTTCGGTCACCGCATTCTCCTCATCGGCCACAGTTCACGCCTGCTTGACGCTGCTGAGGTCCGACATCTCCACGTGACGGCCATCCGCCGGAACCTTCTCGGCCTGCACCCGGGCCTGAAGCTTGATCAGCCCATCCAGCACGGCTTCCGGCCGGGGCGGACAGCCGGGAACATAGACATCGACCGGGATGATCGTGTCGATGCCCTGGACGGTCGCATAGTTGTGGTAGGGCCCGCCGGAACACGTGCAGGCGCCAAAGGCCATCACCCACTTCGGCTCGGCCATCTGGTCGTAGACCTTCTTCAGGATCGGCGCCTGGCGGTGGGTGATCGTGCCGACCACCATCAACAGATCGGACTGACGCGGCGAGAAGCGAGGCAGCGCGCAGCCGAAACGATCCATGTCGTAGCGCGGCCCGGCGACCGACATGAACTCCATCCCGCAACAGGCGGTGACGAACGGATAGAGGAACATGGAATACTTGCGCGCCCAGTTCAGCACGGTATCCGCGCGGGTGGTGATGAACGAATCGTCCCCCTGGCGGAGGATCTCCACCAGCTCGTCAGCACGCTGCTGGGGCGTCGCCCCCACGACGCGTGGCTTCGCATCCCGCTTCGCAGCCGATCCAAGAATCGGCGGTTGTACGATGGGGGGAGGGTTCCGATCCGTGGCCATTCCATCTCCCTGAGCGAGCCGAGGATAGCCGCTAGACTTGCCGTCGCCCGGAGCGTGGAGGGGCCAATCGCATGGGGGACCAGCTGGAGCGGAAAGGCTCGCGTTCCCAGGCGTGGGCGGTGCACGCCTTCACGGCCAGCGGGGCTGTCGCCTCCTTGCTCGCGGTGCTCGCCGCGGCCCGTGGTGATTTCCAGACCGCCGCCTTGTGGATGCTGGTCAGCCTCTCGATCGACGCCGTCGATGGCAGCATGGCCCGCAAGGTCGGCGTCTCCGTATGGCTCCCGGATTTCGATGGGCGCCGCCTCGACGACATCGTGGATTTCCTGGGCTACGTCTTCGTGCCCGCCCTCTTCCTGGTCTGGACCGACAGCATCCCCCACTGGGGCTTCGCCGCCCTGCCCATCCTGGCCAGCGCCTACGGCTTCTCCCAGGGCGACGCAAAGAGCGACGACCACTTCTTCGTCGGCTTCCCATCCTATTGGAACGTGGTGGCCATCTACGCCTGGGCCCTGCCGGTATCCCAGGTAGTCACGGTCGGTTGGCTCATCTTTCTTTCGATCGCCGTCTTCGTCCCGCTGAAATACATCTACCCGAGCCATATGCGATACCTGTTCTGGACGACCAACCTGGGTGCCGGAGCCTGGACCTGCGTGGTGGCCGCCGCGATCGCGTGGCCCGAGAAGCTGGCCCACCTCCATCTGATCGAACTCTCGCTGCTCTACCCGGCCTACTACTTCGCGATTTCCCTCTGGCTGGGCGGGATGCAGCGGCGGGCCCGGAAGAAGGCCTAGCATGCCGAACCCTACCGGCATCCTGCTGATCCAGTTGGGTACCCCGGACGCACCGCACACGCGGGAAGTCCGGCGCTACCTGCGCGAATTCCTGGGCGACCCGCGTGTGCTCGACATGCCAGCGCTCGGCCGGGCACTGCTCCTCTACGGAGCCATCCTGCCCTTCCGGTCTCCGCGCTCGGCCGAGGCCTACCAGAAGATCTGGACCGAGGCGGGCTCACCTCTCCTCGTGCATAGCCGAGCGCTGGCGGAAGGTGTTGCGAAGGAGCTGGGAGACGGATTTCGCGTCGAGCTGGGCATGCGCTACGGCGAACCGTCCCTGGAGGGCGCGCTCGAACGTCTCGCCGCAGCCGAAGTAGAACGCATCATCGTGCTCCCCCTCTTTCCCCACGAAGCCGGCTCCTCTTCCGGCTCCGCGCTGCAGCGCACCTTCGAGCTGGCGGGCAAGCGATGGGATCCACCGGCACTCTCGAGCCTCGGCCCCTTCTACGACGACCCGGGGTTCATCGGCGCGACAGCCGAGATCGCACGCCCGCTCCTCCGGGAGTTCGCCCCGGACCACGTCCTGCTGAGCTACCACGGCTTGCCCGAGCGGCAGGTCCGGCGCAGCGATGCGACCGGCCGCCACTGCCTCGAAAGCGATTCCTGCTGCGACGCCATGGGCCAGGCCAACCGCCACTGCTACCGGGCCCAATGCTATGCGACGAGCCGAGCACTCATCGAAGCGCTCGCGCTGAAAACCGATCAGGTCTCGACCAGCTTTCAATCCCGCCTCGGACGCACGCCCTGGATCCAGCCCTTCACCGATCAGCGCCTGCCGGAGCTGGCGGCGGCCGGGGTTCGGCGCCTGGCGGTGCTCTGCCCATCCTTCGTTGCCGATTGTCTCGAGACCAGCGAGGAAATCGGCATCCGCGGCCGGGCCCAGTGGCGCGAACTCGGAGGGGAGGAGCTCCTGCTCGTTCCGTGCGTGAATGCCCACCCGAGCTGGGTGCGAAGTGTCGCCGAGAAGATGCGGGCGGCAGCTCAGCTCGGGCTGTAGATCGTTCCGCCGTCGATCTTGAGGATCGAGCCTGTCGTGTAGCTGGAGGCGCCGCTGGCCAGGTAGAGCGCGGCTCCCACGATCTCGCTCGGCTCGCCGCCGCGGCCCAGGGGGATGTTCGTCTTCGCGGCCTCGTGGAACGCGTCGAGATCCCAGGCCTTGCTGATATCCGTCAGGAACGGCCCGGGCATGATGCAATTGACCCGGACCTTCGGAGCGAAGGCCCGCGCCATGCCCAAGGTGAGTGCGTGGAGGCCGGCCTTGGCGGCGCCGTAGGGGATCTCGACCGGTGAGGGCTGGCTGGCCGCCATGCTGCTGATGCTGATGATCGAGCCGCCGTCGCCTTCGGCCATCAGCGTTCCGACCCGCGCCGAAAGCCGGAAGGCACCCTTCAGGTTGACCGACATCACCTTGTCCCAGAGCTCTTCGGAGACCTGATCGAGGGATGGGTAGAGGGGCGACATGCCCGCGTTGTTGACCAGCACGTCGATCTTCCCGAAAGCCTCGAGGGTGGCATCGACCAGGGCGTCGCACGCATCCCAGTGCCCCGTGTGGCACGCGACGGCCAACGCCCGACGTCCGGTCTCCGCCTCCACCTGATTGGCCAGGGCTTCACAAGCCTCGTGCTTGCGGCTGGAGATCACCACGTCTGCACCCTGGCGGGCGAAGGCGAGTACCATCTCCTTGCCGAGGCCGCGGCTCCCACCGGTGACGACCGCGACCTTTCCCGTCAGATCGAAGAGTTCGTTCGCGTCGGTCATCGGGCCTCCGGCTCCTGAGGGTTCCCCTTCGATCGGGTCATCGGGCCTCCGGAAAATGGTGGGTTCCCTTCGAGCCGGTCATTCTGCTTCCATCAGACGCAGCGCTGCGGCGCGGCCGGCACCGAGCGTATCTCCGACGCTCACCCCATCGACCCAGCTTCCGATCACTTCGATGGGCGGGAGCCCGACCAGCGCGGCGCGAAGCCTGGCAATCGCAGCAGGATGCCCCACGCCGGGCTGGCAGATCGCCTGGCGGTAGCGGGTGAACGCCAGCGGCTCGAAACCGCCGCGCAGGCCCAGGGCGCGATCCAGGGCCTTGGCGATTCTCGCCTCCAGTTCGTCGTCCGGCGCATCCACGGCCCCGGGCCAGCGGCGCCCACCGATCATGGCCAATACCAGCTCCCTGCCGGGTGCGGCCCGGCCTGGGAAGAGCCGACTCATGAACAGGGCTCCGAGCAGATCGAGCTGTTCATCCCGCGGCACGAGGAAGCCGAAGCCTTCGACCGGATGGGTCAGGGTAAGCGTCGGATCGACTGAGAGCGGCACGCTGACGACCGGCACGAACTCGATCGCTTCGGCGATGCGCGCCGCATCGGGAGCGAGCTCGGAGAAGAGCCGCGCGGCCGCCGGCGCAGGAACGGCGCTCACCACGCGGCGGGCCTCGACCTCACCCTCGTCGGTTTCGAGACGCCAATGATCGCCATCGCGGCTCAAGCTACGTACCGCGCACGAGAGGCGAAGAGCATCGCCAAGAGGCGCGGCCATCTGCGCGGCCAACCCTCCCATGCCGCCGCTGGCCGACCAACTTCCCGGAACACCTGGCGCCTGCGTTCCACGCATTCGGCGCCGCAACGAGCCCATCAGGATCGACCCACCCAGTTGCTCGGCTTCCACCAGCGAGGGGAAGACGGCCTGGGCACCGAGGTGGTTCTCGTCCCCGGAATACACACCGATCAGGAATGGAGAGATCAGCGCCTCGGTCACTTCGTGGCCGAGCCGCCGGGTCGTGAAGGCCGCAACGCTCTCAGTCTCTCCGGCGCCGCGCCCGATGAACGGCTCGGCGAACAAACGCAGCTTGCCCTTTGCACTGAGGAGCGGACTCGTTGCGAAGGCCACCGGATCCATCGGCACGGGCACGAGGCGGCCCTGGTGCAACAGGAAGCGCTTGCGACTGGCGGGCGTGGCTTTCACCAACGCAGCCTCGAGACTGATCTCGCGGAACAAGGCGAGAGCCGGGCCGGAGACGCGGAACGTGTTCGGGCCGAGTTCGTACAGGAAGCCGTCCTTGTGCACGCTCTGCATCACGCCGCCCGGGTGATCGCCGGCGTCGAAGACGCGCACTTCGACACCGCGAACTGCCAGCGTGCGGGCCGCCGCCAGTCCGGCGGCGCCTGCGCCGATCACGACCGTGTCGATCCGGTCCATCTCAGGCCTCCGAAGAGAGCGCGCGTGCCGCATCCGTGAAGGCGCGCACACCCTCGACCGGCGTTTCGGGCAGGCACCCATGACCGAGGTTCAGGATGTGGCCACGGGCCGCTCGCCCCGCGACTGCGAGTTCGCGCACCCGCTCGAAGATCTTCTCCCGGGGCAGGGCCAGCTCTTCCGGCGCCAGGTTGCCTTGAATGCTGACCCGGCCATTCGCCAACCGCGCGGCTTCGGCCAGATCCACCGAGGCACCCACCGAAATCACGTCTGTGCCAGTTTCCATCATCATTTCAACCAGATGCGGCGCATCGTTCATGTACAAAATGAATGGGGCCTGGCTCCGATCGACGCCCTCCACGATGGCCCGATTCACCGGCAGGACGAAACGGCGATACGTCTGCTCGTCCAGGGTTCCGGCCCAGGTATCGAAGAGCTGGACGACCTGGACGCCCGCGCGGATCTGGGCGTTCAGGTAGTCGATCGTCATCGTCGCCAGGCGCCCGAGCAAGGCATCCATCAACTCGGGTTCTTCGGCCAGGCTCCGACGCAGATGGGGATAGGTCCGGGTCGGATCGCCCTTGCCCTCGATCAGGTAGGTCGCCAGGGTGAACGGCGCGCCGGCAAAGCCGATCAGCGGGATGCGATCGGCAGCCAGTTCAGCGCGAAGGCGTCGGAGGATCTCGAACACGTAGGGCACGGCGTGCTCGAAATCCGGAAGCGTGAGCGCGTCCACCTGCTCGCGGGTACGGATCGGCTCATCGATGATCGGTCCGGGCGCGAAATCGAGACCGACATCCATCGCGAGCATCGGCACGAAGATGTCGCAGAAGAAGACGACCGCTTCGCTCCCGACCAGGCGAATCGGCTGCAGGGAGACCTCGACCGCCTTGTCGACGTCGGCACACATCTCGAGAAACGTCGTGCCCTCGCGTACCGCACGGTACTCCGGCAGGTAGCGCCCAGCCTGGCGCATCAGCCAGACCGGAGGGCGATCCAAAGGCTCGCCCCTGCAGGCTGCGAGCATCCGGGCGGTCGGATCGAGCGTCATCGTGCTCTCAGTAGCCCGTCGGGCGAATCGAGCGTCATCTTGCTCTCAGTAGCCGCCCAGCGCGGCCCAGCGATCGCGATGGTAGACGGCGTCTCCGAAGGTCAGCTCGGCAGCACGGGCGCGCTTCATGTAGAAGCCGATGTCGTACTCATCGGTCATCCCCACACCGCCAAACATCTGAACGGCCTCGTTCGTCACACGAACATAGGCGTCGGAACATTGGGCCTTCGCGACGGAGACGTAGCGCGCCAGCTCCGCGTCGTCGGCATCCGCGGCACGGGCCGCAGCCATCACCGTGGATTTGGATAGCTCGATCTCGATGAAGAGGTCCGCGGCCCGGTGCTTCAAGGCCTGGAAGGTCCCGATCACGGTGTCGAATTGCTCTCGGCTCTTCAGGTGCTCGAGGGTGAGATCGAAAGCCTCCTGCATGCCGCCCAGCATCTCGGCGCAAAGGCCGATCGTGGCACGATCGATCGTCTCCTGGAGGAGCTGGCCTCCCCGGTCGATCCCCCCGAGAGCATCGTCCCCAGAAACGGCCAGATCGTCCAGCTGGACGAGCGCTGCGCCCCGACCGTCGACCCGGTTCTGGCGCACGACCTCGAGGCCCGGCGCATCCTTCGGAACGACGAAGAGGCTGATGCCGGAGGCCTCCCCCTGCTCGCCAGACGTTCGGGCAGAGACGATCAGCGCGTCGGCAACATGGCCGTCGAGTACCTGGATCGCTTGTCCGGCCAGACGGAAGCCGTCGCCATCTGCGGTAGCCACCACGGCCGGAGAAAGCACGTCGTAGCGGCTCGTGGCTCCCTGATACGCCAACGCGAGGATCGTGTCGCCGGAGCAGACGCCGGGCAACCACTTCGCGCAGACGGCTTCATTGCGCGAACGCTGCAGCAGCTGCCCTGCCAACAGGACGGTCGAAAGGAAGGGCTCGGGCGCTAGACCACGGCCGAGAGCCTCTACGACGAGCGTCAGCTCCGCCAATCCGAGGTCGGCACCGCCGTGAACCTCGGCGAACGGAATGCCTACCCATCCCAGATCAGCCATCTCTTTCCACAATTCGCGAGAGAAACCAACGGCGTCGCCCTCATCGCGCAGTGCGCGCACGCGGGCAATGGGAGAGCGCTCGCCGACGAAATCGGCAGCGGTCTTCGCAATCAGCTCCTGATCTTCGCTCTGAATCAGCTCCACAGGGGGCTCCTTAATCGGGCAGGCCAAGCACACGCTTGGCGATGATGTTGCGCTGCACTTCGGAGGTGCCGCCTTCGATGGTGTTGCCGCGGGAACGCAGCCAATTCCGGGTGCCTTGCAGCTCATCCTCGGCGAAGCCTTCCCCCTCCCAGCCAAGGGCCTGGGGGCCTGCAATATGCAGCAACAGCTCCTGGCGCCGCTGGTTGAGCTCGGTCCCCACCACCTTGAAGATCGAGCTCTCCGCGCCGGGCTGTTGACCCGCCTTCGCAGCATCGCGGGCGCGCTGCATGGTGAGGCCGAAGGCGCGTGTATCCATCTCCATGCGGGCGATGTCCTGGCGCAAGACGGCATCCGGCAGGGGCCGGTCGGGCTCGGCGCCAGGAAGGTAGGCACGCGCACGATCGGCGAGGCTGGTCCGGAGTTCGCCGCTACTGCCGAAGGCTTCGGCAACCATCGACCGCTCATGGCCAAGCAATGCCTTGGCCACCGTCCAGCCCGCGTTCTCCTTGAAGATGACGTTGCTCTTCAACGCCTTCACGTCCTGGAAGTGGGTCTCGCAGAACGGTGAGGTGCCGCTGATCAACAGGATCGGGCTCACGGAAACACCGGGCGTCTCCATGTCGATCAACAGAAAGGTGATCCCTTCCTGTTTCTTGGCCTTCGGATCCGTGCGCACGAGGGCAAAGATCCAATCGGCTTCGTCGGCGTAGGAGGTCCAGACCTTCGTGCCGTTCACGATGTAGTGATCGCCCTTGTCTTCGGCCCGCATCTGCAATCCGGCAAGATCCGAACCGGCGCCGGGCTCCGAATAGCCCTGGCACCAGCGGATCTCGCCGCGGGTGATCTTGGTCAGGTGTTCGAGCTTCTGCTCTTCGGTGCCATACTGAAGCAGGGTCGGACCGATCATGGTGAGACCAAATCCGAGCAGCGGCGGCGGCGCGCTGATCGCCCGCATCTCCTGGGCCAGGATCTTCGCCTCCTCCTTCGAAAGCCCTCCACCGCCATACTCGGTGGGCCAGGTCGGCGCGGTGAAACCCTTGGCCGCGGCTCGGTCGAGCCAGAGCCGCTCATCCTCATTGTCGGGCTTCCACTTGCGGCCGCCCCAGGTTCCGACGATGCCACCTCCCCCCTTGCCCAGCAGGGATTTCGGGCAGTTCTCCTCGAGCCATGTACGGGTCTCGGCTCGGAACGCTTCGTGATCAGACATGAACTTCCTCGACGCTGGAAAATGACTTCGGACGAATCGGTGGCGGATTGTAGCGGCTCACCGGAAGCCCGAACCCCGGGCCCGTGATTGCTAGCCTCCCCGGATGCGCATCCTCCTGGCCAGCCCCCGGGGCTTCTGCGCCGGTGTCGACCGGGCCATCGAAATCGTCGAGCAGGCGCTGGAGCGCTTTGGCCCGCCCGTCTACGTGCGCCACGAGATCGTCCACAACAGGCATGTGGTCGAGGGGCTGCGGGCCAAGGGCGCGATCTTCATCGAGGATCCGGCCGACGTGCCGAAGGGTGCGCTCCTGATCTACAGCGCCCACGGCGTTTCCCCGGCCGTGCGCGAAGCCGCAGCCCGCCAGGAGTTGCGCACGATCGACGCAACCTGCCCACTCGTCACGAAGGTTCATGTCGAAGCCCAGCGCTTCGACCGGGTCGGCGTGGAAATCGCCCTGGTCGGGCATGCGGGGCACGTGGAAGTCGAGGGCACGATGGGCCACGCACCGGAACGCATTCACCTGGTCGAAACCGTGGACGACGCCGAGCGCCTGGAGATAGGGGATCCAGCTCAGCTCGCGGTCCTCACCCAGACGACCCTCTCCGTCGACGATACCCGTGACGTCATTGCGGTATTGCAACGGCGCTTTCCGGAGGTCCGCCTGCCTCGCAAGGGCGACATCTGCTACGCCACCCAGAACCGACAGAACGCGGTGAAGGAGCTCACCCACGAGGCCGATCTGGTGCTGGTCGTCGGGGCGCCGGAATCGTCGAACTCGAATCGGCTGGTCGAGCTGGCACGCAAATCCGGCGTCACGGCACACCTGGTGCAGACCGCAGACGAGATCGTGCCCGCATGGCTCGACGACGCATCCTGCGTTGGAGTGACCGCCGGTGCGTCGGCACCGGAAGTCCTGGTCGAGGCCGTCGTCGAACGACTCCGCGAACTCGCACCGGACGGCGCCCAGGTGGAAGCGCCCACGCCGGTGGACGAGGGCGTCGTCTTCCAACTGCCCTCCGAGCTGCGTTCCTAGGCTTCCCGTTTGCAGGCCGGCACCTCTTCCACTGCAGCCGGCGAGACGACCCGGCTGCGCGTCGCCACGTTGAATGTCTGGGGCCTCTGGGGGTTGCTCAGCCGTCACCTTCGTCCCCGCATGCAGGCCATCCCGGAGCAGGCCGAAAAGCTCTCTCTCGATGTATTCGCGATCCAGGAGAGCTGGACCGACGAGGGACGCGACCTGCTGCTGTCTGGGCTGCGCGAGATCGGCCTGAAGCATGCGTGGCACAACCCCCGGACCTCCGGCGGAAGCGGGCTGCTGTTGGTCTCACGTCATCCCCTGGGCGAGGCCCGCTTCCATCGCTTCCGCCTCTCCGGTTTGCCCGAGCGAATCGACCATGGGGACTACTTCAGCGGAAAAGGGGCGGTCGTCGTCAGCATCGACACACCCGCCGGGCCCGTCGATATCCTCGATACCCACCTCGTCGCTCACTACGCTTCCGATCCCATCGACACCTACTTTGGCCACCGCGTCGGGCAGGTGATCGAGATCGCCCAGCTGCTCTCGCCTAGCGAGCGGCCCGTGGTTGCCCTTGGCGATTTCAACGTTCGCGAGAGCGGGCCGGAGTATCCGATCCTCGTCGGGCTCAGCGGGCTCGTGGATGCGGCCACCCTGCTCGATCGACGTTTCGACACGATCCTGGCGCCTCACCCGTACCGGGAGATCGATCACCGCGAGCGGATCGACTACGTATGGACGCGCGACGGCCTTGGGATGGCGGCGCGGGTCCAGCACCTCGAGCGCGCCTTCGATGCGCCCCTCTCCTTTGGCGGCGACGAGGCGGCATATTCGGATCACGCGGGAATCGTCGCCGAGATCGTGCTTTCCCGGGCTCCCACCGCCCGCGGCTGGCAAGGAGCCAGCGAACCTGCGCTGGCGCTTGCCCGGGAGGCACTCGAACAGGGGCGCACGCTCGCGAGAGCCCGCCGCAGGATGCTTCACGGCGGTGCAGCCGCCGGCCTCGTCGGACTCGGACTCTGCGTGGCGGGCCGCCGTCTCACACGAAGAGAATGGCTCCGTCGTTGCTTGTGGTTCGGCGCTGGCCTCGGCGCCGTCGGAAGCAGCGCCGCCCTTGGGCTGGCAGAAGCCTTCGGCAGCGATGAATTGGATGCCCTGACCGAGCTGGAAGGAGTCCTCGGAAGCTTGCGCCGCTCCGGTTGATGGCAACGCGGGTGCGGCTCCGATAGCCTGCGCCGCTTCATGAGCGGCCCCCCCCGACCCTACTGAGCGCGCACAACGCCTGGTAGAGGAGCGGCTCGAGGAGCTGGGTGATCCGGAAGGCGCACCTGCCAACCCTGCGGGCACGCTGGCGGTCGGCAGCGGAACTCTCACTCCCGAAGAAGCCGCATCCGGCGGCGTCCTACCTGGCACGACCCACGAAATCTGGCGACTGGCCTGGCCTGTGATGCTTTCCCAGGGCCTCGCCGCGTTGGTCGCCCTGATCGACGTCGCGATGGTGGGCCGGCTCGGCCCGGAGGCTCAAGCTGCGGTCGGCTATGCCGTGCAGCTCTTCTTCGTCTCCCAGTCTGCGCTCTTTGCACTCTCCTTCGCCTGCGTTGCCGTGATGGCTCGGGCCATTGGCGCGGGCAGGCCCGAGGAATCCCGAAAGGCCTTCGCGGCGTCGCTGGTGCTGGCGCTCGGCGCCGCCCTCATTCTGAGCGGCTTGATGCTCCTCGCGCCCAGAACCCTGCTCGGCTGGCTATCCGCCTCGCCCGAAGTCATCGCCCTCTGCATCCCCTACCTCCAATACCTGATGGTCTCGGCCGTCGTGATGGGCATCTGCCTGACCATCGAGAGCGGACTCCGCGCCAACAAGGATACGCGCACACCATTGCGCATCACCATGGTCGTGACCGTCGTCAAGATCGGGCTGAACGCACTCCTGATCTTCGGTCTCGCAGGTTTCCCGAAGATGGGCGTCACCGGCGCAGGCCTTGCCACGCTCATCGCCCAATGCGTCGCTGCCGTCTTGTTCGTAGCCGCCGTTGCAAGAACACCGGAGGACAGCCCCACCGGCCTCCGCCATCGCGATTTTCACGGCATGGGCCGCTTGTTTCCCGAACTGATCCGGATCTCCATCCCCGGCGTCGGCGAGCGTCTGATCATGAACGGCGCGATGATCTCCTACTTCGCGTTCATCGGCGCGTACGGAACGGTTGCCGCAGCTACCTACACCATTGGCATCCGCATCCTCGCCTTCTCGTGGATCCCGGGCATCGGCTACAGCCAGGCCGTCGCCACCCTGGTAGGCCAGGCTCTCGGAGCCAAAGACCCGGCAGCGGCCCGCCGAGCCACCGCCCGGGCGGCCACGCTCGCCGTTGCGACGGCCATCGTCATGGGAGCCGTAGGCGCCCTCGCGCGAAGACCGCTCGCGGAGATGTTCACCGTCGATCCCGAGACCGTCGCCACCCTCGGCCCCTTCATGCTCTGCCTGGCCCTCGCCCAACCCGTCATGCAACTCCACTTCACGCTTGCCGGTGCCTTCCGTGGCGCCGGGGACACATGGACGCCTCTCGTCGCCGCCGTCCTGGGCAACTGGGTCTTCCGTGTTCCCCTGGCGTACCTGGCCACCGTCGTGCTCGAAGCCCCCCTGCTCTGGATCTGGCTGGTGCTGATCCTCGACCATTTGACCCGGGCTCTATGGCTTACGTGGTCGTATAGGAAGAACCAGGAGATCTGGGGTCAGCCGAGCAACTCGTAGTGCTCGGCGTAGGCGGGCTTCGCGAGGCCCGTTTCGGCATCTGCGAGCCAAGCCATCTGGAGCTTGGCGGGCACGCCGATGACCCCCGCCGGCCGGTAGGTACCGAACACCCAATCCCACAGCGGTGTCGTCACGCCGTGGTTTTCGCGGGGGTTGGTGAAGTGGTGGTGGAAATGGTGGCGGCGGAGCCAGCGCATGTAGGGTCCGATGCCAGGGTGGGTGTGCTCGCGGCGGTGCAAGATCTCGTAGCCGAGATACATGCTGACGAACCCGACCACGCCACCGATGCCTGCGGACCAGCCGGCGATCCAGACGGCGGGGCCGAGAAGGATCACCGTCGTGGCGATCGCCGCAGCGCCCTTCTTCCAGCTCGGGGCGAAGTAGTTGCCCTGGCCGTGGTGACGCACGTGCTCGGTGGCGAACGGATTCGGCCGGAGCCGTGGGTCGTGGCCCAGCCAGCGGTGGATGACGTATTCCATGAACGTCCACCCGAAAGCACCGACCAGGAACGCTGAAACGATTTCGAAGATCATCTGCCAACTCCTTGGAATCTGAGGCTTGCCAGGAAGCGCGGGGTCGTGCGCAGGTAGAAACGGGTCAGGGATGTAGAGACCAACTCGCCGGTATCCGCCCGCTTCAGACGGCCGAAGCAGCGCGTATGCGACCACGGCAGGTTCCAGGGCCGGATGTCGACCTTCTGGCCTTCGTACTGGTAGGGCACGCCATCCGCTTCGAACGCGAAGCTGTAACGGATCGACCGATCCTCGAGGTAACGCAGCTCGAGGGTGCCCTTGCAGGCAGCGTCACGGCACAAGCCGCCGATCGTCACCGACCCCTCCAGATCGTTCACGAGGAAACGGCCACCGTCGGAATCGGCCCAATGGCGTACGTCGTTCGTTCCCCAGCGCACGCTGAATTCCATGGGTCGCTCGCCGGCGCTTCCGGTCTTCGCTTCCGGCTCGTACGCTGGCTCGAACGTGTGCTCGCCGCGCATGTCCTCCGTGATACGAAAGCCCCAGGCACCGCGCAGGGCCCTGCCGAGCCTGCCGCTCGCCCCGGAATCCACTGAATCGGTCTCGACACCGGGCGCCAGAAGCCGATTGCTGGCGCGCGCGATGAGTTGGTTGGCAAACGGAATGAACTGCGTGTAGAAGCCCAGGTGGTTGATCACGCTGACCATCTCCACCCGTTTGCCGCGCCGCACCGCCTTGAAGATGACACGGCCGACCTTCTCGGGGCTCATCGAGTAGTAGGGCACCAGCTTCATCGCCATGCGACTCCCCCAGGTGTTCCCCTCGATCCCGTCGTAGAAGCCGGTGCTGACCATGAAGGGGTAGACCGTGGTGACCCTGATCCGATGCTTCTTGAGTTCGAAGTGCAGCACCTCGGAAAACGAAGCCAGTGCCCCCTTGATGGCAGCGTAGGCACCCCAGGTGGGCAGTCGGAAGAACGCCTGACCGGAAGAGATGTTGACGATCTGACCCGCGCGCCTGTCTCGAAAATGCGGCAGAAAGGCGTAGACGTGATACAGCGGCCCGACCAGGTTCACCGCGATCAATTGGTCCCAGGTCTCGAGGGTCATCTCCGCGAGCTCGCCCATATGGCCCACGCCCGCGTTGTTGATCAACACATCCAACCCGCCCAGATCTTCGACGACCCAACGGGCCAGCTCGTCCACCTGATCCCGCTGGGTGACGTCGACGACCCTCGTATGCACCGTCGCGCCGAGTTCGGTCAGCAGTTCACGCGCCCTGGCGAGTGCGTCCTCATCCAGGTCGGTGAGCACCAACTCCGCACCGGCCAAGGCGAATTCCTGCGCGGTACACAAGCCGATGCCCCGGGCTGCACCCGTAATCAGGACACGCTGCCCATCGACGGAATTCACGGTCCGAAACCTCGGAAGGCGAACTCCACGAGTTCGCGAGCAGCCGCCTCCACCTGGTGGTCGTCGATACTCCCGCCAAGCCAGAGGTCGAGCTGGCGCAACGCCATCCCGACGATGGCCTGGGATACGATTTCCGAATCGCAAGCCCGGGCGAAACCACCGGCGATGGCCCGATCGAGATGGAATCTTGCCAACGCGGCGAAGCGGTCCAGGATCTCCGCGCGTTGCCCATCGAGTTCGAGATCGATGGAGGCACCCTGGCGCAGGAAGAGGAGCGCCAGATGGCGCTTGGAGCGCAATGCCTGCGCTGCCCGGACCGCGGCAGCCACCGAGGCCTCGCGGTACTCCTCCACACCGGAGGGCAGAGGCGCACTCATCGGCGTGAACTCGGCCAGCAGCGATTCGGCGAGCTGCTCGAAGAGCGCGCCGGCGATCGCCCGCTTGCCGTCGAAGTGGCGATAGAAGGTGCCCTGCCCCACGCCGATCTCACTGACGATGTCGGAGATCTGCGTATCGTGGTAGCCACGCCGCACGAAGACCTTGCCGGCCGCCTCCACCAGCGCCAGGCGGGTACGCGCCCGGCGCTCGGCGTCACTGCGCTTCCGGAGTTCCGAGACCATGAAGATCTTTGTAGGACATCCAAACGGACTCGTCAATCCGTATGGATTCATCAGATTTCAGATGCTGCAGCAGGCGAGCCGAGCCCGGGACCCTCAGCGAAGCGAGACCACGAGTTCCCAGTCGCCGCCCTGGGTCCAACCGGCGACGAAGCGGCCGCCGCCGATCGCGGGCAAGGTGTGGATGCCCTCGAGCCCCTGGCCCACGGGTTCGAGGTGATCTCCGGGCCGGGCCGGGTAGAAGACGATGAACGTCTCACCGGCCTCTGCAGCTTCGCCGCGCACAGTTACGCTGCGCGCGGGGCGATCCCAGACGACGTCCATGAGGTCGCCGGGAGCAGCGCGCACCACCGGGCGGCGCATCGCTTCGACGAGCGGCTCGCGCATGCCGAGCACCTCGTTGATGGAGCAATCCAGGTCCCAGAACCCCCAGACGAAGGGGACGGTTCCGTCGCGGCCGGAGGCCGCCTTGTGAGGGTCGCCGCACGCCTCCCGCCAGGTCCAGATCGTGGAGCCGAAGCGGTAGTCGTCCTGGAACGCCAGGTGGCGGTCGAAATAGTCATCGTTCGGATCGGCGGCGCGGTTTGGATCGCTCCCCCATTCGCCCGTCACCACCGGGATGCCGCCGAACGTGGCCGCCTCGGCCTTCGCCTGTTGGAAGATCGCCTCGACGAGGCCCACGGAATTCAATCCGCCTTGATAGATGTGCGGCGCGTAGACCATCTGGTCGTCGCCGAAAGGCGCGGGGACGCCCACGAGGAAATCGTTCCACAGGATCAAAGGCTCGAAGAAGAAGAGCCTCCGCGGGGCTCCCGCACTCGCCTCGCCGGCTCGGACCGCATCGAGCGTCCGTTGGTAGAAGGTGGGGAGCAGGTTGCTCATCGCGTCGGCCGCAAAGGAACTCGGTTCGTTCATCACGTCGTAACCGGCGACGGAGTCGTAGATGCTGAGACGTTCAGCGACGTGCTCCCACATGCTGGCATAGCGTGTCTGGATACCGACGCCGCCCGGCCCAGGTGCGTTCGCCCAGAACGCGCTGAAGGCCGCGGTGACCGCCGGCGAGAGCTCGCGGACGCCGTTGAGGACGCAGCGCGCAGCGCCGCCGTCCTGAGTCGCCCACGCAGGCGCACCATCCCATCCGAACGCCGGCTCGGTCGAGCCCGTGCACACCTCGTCCGCTGCCGCCACGAGGCTCGGCCCCCAGGCGTCCTGGTGCGCATCGATGATCGTGTAGATCCCCCGGCTCTCGAGGATCTGGACCGCCTCCTCCAACTGGTCCAGATAGGCCTCGTCGTAGACGCCCGGCTGGGGCTCCATGCGCGACCAGCTGAAGAGGAGTCGCACCGCGTTCCAGCCGATGCCGGCCATGATGTCGACGTCCTCGGGCGTGAACGGATAGGTCGTGAAGAGGTTCGGGTCGTACTGCCAGTATTCGACGAAGGCATTCACGTTCACGCCGCGCAGCAGCACCTCTCGCCCATGGGCGTCGCGGATGCGTCCGCCCTCGACCGGGTCGAGCTCCGCGTGGAGCGCGGGAAGCCGGAACTCGAAATCCGCGTGCGGCGGCGGGACGCCCGGCACACATGCGTCGCCGTGGAGAAACAAGATCAGCAGAAAGAACAGCCAGCGCATCGAACTTTCCTCGCAACCACCGGGGGGGGGGCCTAGTCTAGTCCACTCGGTGTTCCCCCGGTGGCTGATTCCAGTGGCGGCCGCGCCGTCATGCGAGGCATGACCCAGGCCGACGCGAGACGAGGCTCAGCTCTCGTAGCGGAAGTTCAACTTCTCCGCGCCGCTCTCGTAGTCGGCCGTCACGTTGCCGCCCTTCGCCAATCGCCCGAAGAGGAGCTCATCCGTGAGCGGATCCGAGAGCTCGGTCTGGATCACCCGGGAAAGCGGACGCGCGCCGAAATCCGGGTCGTAGCCCTTCACCGCCAGCCAGGCGCGAGCCGCTTCGGTGAGGTCGAGGTTGACCTTCTTCCCGGCCAGCTGCTGACGGACCTCCTTCACGAATTTCTCGACGACGCGGCCCATCACCTCGGGCGAGAGGGACGAGAACGTCACGACCTCGTCGAGCCGGTTGCGGAACTCCGGGCTGAACACCTTTTCCAACGCATCCTTCCCGCTCTTGCGTCCGCCAGAGAAGCCGATGGATGCCTTGGCCAGATCCCTGGCGCCGGCGTTCGAGGTCATGATCAGGATGACGTGGCGGAAATCGGCTTCGCGGCCGTGATTGTCCGTCAACGTGGCGTGGTCCATGACCTGGAGCAGGATGTCGAAGAGGTCGCGATGGGCCTTCTCGATCTCGTCGAGGAGCAGCACGGCGTGAGGTTGTTTGCGGACCTTCTCGACCAGCTGCCCGCCTTCGT
Source organism: bacterium (assembly GCA_024228115.1). NCBI lineage: Bacteria > bacterium. The sequence goes on along the minus strand of JAAETT010000503.1, from coordinate 3,475 downwards.
CGTAGCCTACATAGCCCGGCGGCGCACCGATCAGCCGCGCCACCGCATGCTTCTCCATGTACTCGCTCATGTCGAAGCGCAGGAACGGCACCTCGAGGCTGTTCGCCAGCTGCTTGGCGAGTTCGGTCTTGCCGACGCCGGTGGGGCCCATGAAGAGGAAGCTGCCCGTCGGCTTGTCTGTACCGCCGAGCCCGGCGCGGGCGCGTTTCACCGCCCGCACGACGGTGGCCACCGCATCATCCTGGCCGTAGACCACGCTCTTCAGATCTTCGTGTAGATGCTCGAGTTGGCTGCGCTCGGAGGTGGTCGCCCGGGCCAGGGGCGTACCCGTCATGCGCGCGATCAGTTGCTCGACGTCGCGGATCCCCACCTTGCGGGCGACCTTCTCCTCCGGCTGGTCGGCTTCGCCCCCAATCCGGGCTTTCGCCGCGCGTGCCTTCTCCGGCCGGAGCTTCACCGCTGCCCCGACTTCGTCCATCACATCGATGGCCTTGTCGGGCAAGAAGCGATCGTTCAGGTGTTTCGATGAGAGTTCCACGGCTGCGCGCAGTGCGGGCCGCGAATAGCGCACCGAATGGTGCGCCTCATACCGCGGTGCCAGACCCTCGAGGATCTTGATCGCCTCCTCGACCGACGGCTCGTGCACATCGACCCGCTGGAAGCGACGGGCCAGGGCACGGTCCTTCTCGAAGTGGCGGTACTCTTGATAGGTGGTCGAGCCCATGCAGCGGAGCTTCCCGCTCTGGAGTAGCGGCTTCAGCATGCTCGAAGCATCCACGGTCGCACCCTGGGCGGCCCCGGCGCCGAGAATCGTGTGGATCTCGTCGATGAACAGGACCGGGTTCTCCCGCTCCTGCACGGCCGCCACCAACGCCTTGAAGCGCTCCTCGAAATCGCCGCGGTACTTCGTACCGGCCAGCATCGCGCCGAGATCGAGGGAATAGATCTCGGCGCCTTTCAGATCCTTCGGCACCTTGCCCTCATGAACGCGTTGGGCCAGGCCCTCCGCGAGTGCGGTCTTCCCCACGCCTGTTTCACCGACGAAGATGGGGTTGTTCTTGCGCCGACGCGCCAGGATGTGAACGGCCCGGTCGATCTCGCTCTTGCGCCCCACCAGCGGATCCAGTTCTCCAGCCGCAGCCTGAGCCGTGAGGTTGGCAGTGAAAGCAGCCAACGGATCCGCGGGCGCTTCCTCTTCCGCACCGAAGGGATCACCCCGGCCTGTCGAGGGCATGCCCTCCGCGCCACCCTCGTCGCCACCATCGAATTTCGATACGCCATGGGAGAGGAACTTCAGGACATCGAGCCTGGAAACCCCCTGGGCTCGTAGCAACTCGACGGCATGGGAATCCGGCTCCTGGAAGAGGGCCGCCAGCAGATCTCCGGCCTGCACCTCTTCCTTCTCCGCGTTGTCCGCCTGGTCCATCGCAGTCTGCAGCACGCGATGAAACGCCAGGGTCTGGACCGTCTCGTGCGGGCCGTCGCCCTCGTGCTTCTCGATCTCTTCCTCGAAGAAATGCTCCAGCGCATTCTTCAGCCGACCCAGGTGTACGCCGCTATGCCGCAACACCTCCTGGCCCGCGTCGTCGAAGGCCAGGGCGTAGAGCAGGTGCTCGGTCGTCAGGTAGGCATGCCCGCGCGCGACGGCCTCGCGCAAGGACGCCTGAATGGTCAGCTGAAGCTCGTGATTGATGAAACTCACTCTTCCTCGACACCCGATCGCAGAGGATATCCCCGCTCTTCGGCCTGACGGTGCACCGTCGCCACCTTGGTCTCGGCCACCTCCAGGGTATAGACACCGGCAACGCCGGATCCGGCACGGTGAATCCTCAGCATCAGCGCATTGGATTCGACCGGGCTCTTGCGAAACACGGATTCGAGCAGCGCAACCACGAAAGCCATGGGAGTGTAATCGTCGTTGTAGAGAACCACCTTGAACCGCGGCGGCTTGGCCGCCTTCTTTCGGGTCTTCTCGGCGACCCCGCCTTCCTTGTCTCGCCAGGTTCCGCCGTCTGCCGGCCCCTCCGGATCATTCGACATCCAGGGAGCGTAGCAGGAGGAGGGCCGGCGCCGGCCCGGCCCGTCTGGGGCTACACTGCGCCCCGATGGCCGAACTGGAGATGCCGAGCGGCGTGGGGGAGGTCCCGCGAGAGGAGTGGAACGCACTCGTCGGCGACGAGTCGCCCTTCCTGGAGTGGGAGTGGCTCGCCTCTCTCGAAGACGCCGGATGCGTGGGCGCCGAGCAGGGCTGGGCGCCCCGGCCCCTAGTCCTGCGGGAGAATGGCAGGCTGATCGCAGCCTGCCCGATGTACTTGAAGGGGAACAGTGAAGGCGAGTTCGTCTTCGACTGGGGCTGGGCCGACGCCGCCCATCGGGCCGGCCTCGAGTACTATCCGAAGATGCTCGTAGGCGTGCCCTTCACACCCGTGACCGGTGCCCGTTTCCTGGTTGCCGAGGGCGAAGACCGGGCTCGGCGCTCAGACGAACTCGCCTGCGCACTCCTGAGTGTTTGCGAGAGCAACGAGTTCTCCGGTGTTCACGTCAATTTCTGTCTCGAAGACGAACGCTCGGTCCTCGAGAAAGCGGGCTACCTGCCGAGGCTCGGGTTCCAGTACCACTGGCTGAACCAGGGCTTCGAGAGCTTCGATGACTACTTGAAGAGCCTGCGCAGCAAGCGCCGAAACCAGGTGCGCCGTGAACGCCGAGCGCTCGAGCAACAGGGCATCGAGATCGAGCGGCTCAGCGGCGAGGCCATCCCCGACGATCTCTTCGAACCGATGTACAAGATCTACCTCTCGACCATCCGCAACAATCCGTGGGGTCGGCAGTACCTGAACCGCAAGCTCTTCGATCTCCTCCGCGAGCGCTTCCGGCACCGTCTGTGTTTCGTGATCGCCCGCAGAGGGGACGAAATCCTGGCCGGCACGATGAACGTGCAAAAGGGCGACACGCTGTACGGCCGCTACTGGGGATGCTTCGAGGAGCTTCGCCACCTGCATTTCAACGTCTGCTACTACGCGGGCATCGAACACTGCATCGAGCACCGGCTGAGCCGCTTCGAGCCCGGCGCCGGGGGCCAGTACAAACAGCTCCGCGGCTTCGACGCCTACCCGACCTGGAGCCTCCACCACCTCCGCGACCCGCGCCTGGCCCATGCGGTGGACCGGTTCCTGGAATCCGAGCGGGATGAAGCCGGCGCCGCGATCGAGTGGTACGAAGAGCACTCGGCCAATCGGCGGGGCGAGTAGCGGGGACGTTCTTTCCGCTGTTTCCGTTGCGGGAAAACCCGCAGAGCGGGTTTTCCCGTAACGGAAACAGCGGAAAGAACGTCCCCGCTCTAGTCCCTTGTCACACCAAAAGCTGGGGGTAGAGTCGTCGCAGTTTCACGCGGGCTTGTTGGGTCGTGAATTGCCAGTCGACGCCCTTCGTCGTTCGGTTGCGATCGTCTTGCCAGGCTTGGACTTGGCGCGTGAGA
>JAAETT010000502.1 GCA_024228115.1 bacterium | reverse complement strand
TTTTTGTATCTGTTAAAGTTACACTTTCACTTAAGATTAACTCAATATCAACTTTACCACCTACTTTTTCAATATCTGCAGATGCTGGATTAGTTACACCTGTTACTGTTGGAACTGTTGTATCAACTTGTTCATTAATAGCTGTTTTTTCTACAAACGTTGTTGAAACATCATTTCCTGCGGCATCTTTAAAATCTTGTGATGTAAAGCTTAACGAATCAGCTTTAACTTTAACCCCATTAGAGTCACTTAAACCTGCTGGTAGAGTAGCTGTTGTAAAAGTAAGTTTATCAGAAGCCGTTCCATTTCCTGTTGCAGTAGCTGTTACTTCTCGTGTTCCTGAACCATCTGCTTTATCTATCAGTAGTACAACTGTAGCTGTTTTTGTATCTGTTAAAGTTACACTTTCACTTAAGATTAACTCAATATCAACTTTACCACCTACTTTTTCAATATCTGCAGATGCTGGATTAGTTACACCTGTTACTGTTGGAACTGTTGTATCAACTTGTTCATTAATAG